>JAUVCL010000001.1 GCA_030595845.1 Campylobacterota bacterium | reverse complement strand
AGCGCATCACTCGAATTTGATATAAGTTCTCGTATAAATATCTCTTTGTTCGAGTAAAGAGAGTGTGTCATAAGCTTTAAAAGTTGCCCTATTTCTGTTTGAAACTGATGTTTTGCCATGGTATTGCTCCTGTATGGAATTATTTTTGTGCGATTATAGTCTATTTTAGGAAATATTACAAGTTTATGCGAAAGATAGTTTAGTGACACTGACTAAACTATGGGTATTTTAAAAAACCTATCATTATGGCTATAATAGACCTATGAAAAAACTATATCTTATCAGACATGCTAAATCAGACTGGAGTGACGCATCTCAAGGTGATTTTGAGAGAGGTCTTAACACAAGAGGGAAAAAAGCCATCACTACTATGGCAGAAATACTGAACAAAAAAGAGATCATGCCTAACATTATACTTTCGAGTTCTGCGACAAGAGCCATGCTTACAGCAAAGGGCTTAGCCAAAAATATTAACTACAAGAGAAAAATAAAATATATGAATGCACTCTATTTTGCAGATCCTCAGGAGATCATTAAGATCATTAAAGAGATCAAAGACAAATATGAGACTGTCTTTATTGTTGGGCACAATCCGGAAACCACTGAATTAACAAATCTCATAGCAGATGACACTATCTATAATGTACCTACATTAGGTATTGTTTCACTCAATATATCTGTTCAAGAGTGGGAGCAATTTAAACCCGAAAACACAACACTGGATTTTTTCATTTATCCTAAAATGTTCAAATCATAGTTTATTCTTGAATAGGCTCACATCCCAGTTTTTGTCTCTCTTCTAAAAGGTCTGCTCTTTTTTTATTTCCATCTTTGAGCATTCTGGGCTTATTGTTACTGTCTGTGATATGTGGTGTAGGTATAGCAGTTGCTGCTTCATCTAAATGGAAAGCACTATTACTATTCACTACTTCAAGAAATTGATCCACTTTTATCAGTTTTTTATCAAGACTCAAACACTCTTCCTCTTTATCTGAGCTGCTTAGCGTTGGAGAAGCTACTTGACTGGTACATCCGGTAAAGAGTGTGATTGCCACGAAAGAAGAGAGCGTCAGTAAAAATGTATGTTTCATAGTGTTGTCCTAATTTTTAAATATTATAACACAAGCATCCCAAATTCGCTTGAGATACTTTGATTTTAGAAATCAACTCCAAATAACAATTTGGTCGTTGTTTTGTTATTTCCTACACTCGGGTCAGGATTACTGTCATTTCTCAGATCAAAAGCGAGCTTGACAGAGAAAAAATCAAAAAGTGGGATCCCTAAAGTCAGGTTCGATCTCAATACCCAATCTTCAGCAAGATGTTCAAGGCTTGGATAATACATCAAAAATCCATCCAATATCAACCTGTTAATATAGGGTACATCATCTATTTGATACTTACCTGTCAAGTTAAATGAAGCCGCAGCAAAATTTTTATCAAGATAAAAACCTTCTGTATAGGTTGTTGCTACATAGGCTAAACCCGCAGAAGGTTCCAACCATTTACTTTTACCAAATTCAAACCTATATCCATATCCTGCTGAAGGGATCCAACGATTTTCTATAAGTCTGGGGCGATCATAGTCACCTGCTAAAGTGGCAAAATAAAATTGATCGTTCTTGAAATGATTTTTATAACTTAAAATAGCAACCAGTTCATCTTTATTGACCACTTTATCTGTATCTACTGTCTCTGAAGTATCATGTTCGTAATTGACATACAGTAAAACCTCATGTTCTGCCCGCTTATGTCTTAAATTCAACAAGAGATCTAATTCATTTTTTTGATTACCACTGTTCTCTATCTCAAAACCAAAATTAATATTTCCTTTAATAAAAGGGAATTTATTGCGTATCCTGTTTTCAAAGGAAGCATCATCACTGACTGCCATGACAAAATTATCAATGTCTGATATCTTAATGGTTCTCTCATTTTCACCTTCCATGACTTTGAGATACTTATTATCTTCTATACCGACAACACGTCCTTCAATATCCATACGTTTAAAAGAGATATGATAATTATATTTAGTAACTATGGAATCAATATCTTTATACGCGATATGATTCAAACCTTCACTATAGAGTAATTTAAAAGAAAGCTTCTTAGGCCCCAGTCTCATGACTTGTCCATGCAAGACCATACCATGCACCACGATCGTATCTTTGATCTCTTCTTCTGATTCTTGTTCTACATTCCCTCCTGCATGAGCAAAAAATGTCATTAAAATAAATAATAAAAGATATCTATAGAGAGGAGTATGCATCTAAAGTCCTTGATAAAATTTTGGAAATAGTTTCACTTATCATAGCTTAAATACGCTAAAGCTTGAATTCTAAACTGTTGATCGGCATCTTTTCATTGGAGAAAGGCTCAATGATGACATCTATATCACTCAATTTATACTGTAAGGGAAATCCAATATCAGAGTTTCTTGCCGTACTTTCTAAAATAAAAAATTTTCTGCCATTAATCCATATCCCTCTTTTTTGACTTAACCTATTATCTTTCAAAGGAACGATAACAAAGATATGTTTAGGAACTAACACAAAATAAGCTTCTATCTCTAATGCATGGAGCATGGAGATGAGTAAATTACTCTTATCATCACAATCACCAAAGTTCTGTTGTATGGTTTTTTGTGCTGAGTATTGTTGAAATGTGTTGGTTTGATAAGGGATATTACTTGCAAAATCTAAAAGCATTTGCACTTGACAAAATCTGTTCTTACAGTTTTTTGAAAGTGCTATTGCTTTCTCTTCTATCTCTTGAGAGGTGGTCACATAAGAAGTATAGGTACCGTTTTTTGTACCTACCTGTGTTCTGCTAACGATATCTAAGACTTTAACCGTACCGTAAATAAATGCGATAAAAGCAATGAGCATAATGCCTAAAGCAAGATATTGTCTACTTTTCATCCTTGTCACACACCATAGTATCGTATCCACAGTGACGACATGTAGATCGCATGGTAAAAAGATACCAACCATTTTTAGTTTTAAGGATCGACTCTCCACATTTAGGACATGTCATTCGACTTTGCATGATAGCAAAGATCATGGCAGGGACTGCATAAAAAAGATTTTCAAAAAATATAGCAAATATGACGAGTATACCCACCGTCACAGAGAGAAGCATATATTTTACATAAGGTGGTATACACATAATTTTCCTTTTAGTATAATTTTTTTTTAGTTTGCTTTAGCTGTGCATGTTCTCTTGAAAGAGCTTACTTAATAGTAAGTGACTGAAAAGAACATGTATAGATGAAGTGAAATAAAATCAATTATTCCCATTCGATCGTTGCTGGTGGCTTAGAACTTATATCGTAAACAACTCGGTTAATACCGTCGATCTCATTGATGATCATACGGCTCATACCTTCAAGTACATCATGAGGCACATGTGCAAAAGTAGCAGTCATCCCGTCTACAGACTCCACCATACGGATACACACGGTATTGTCATAAGTTCTGTTATCACCCATGACACCTACAGACTGTACATTAAGAAGTACCGTAAAGGCTTGCCATACTTTGTCATAATACCCCGTGGCTCTAAGTTCTTCTTGCATAATGGCATCTGACTCTCTTATAAGGTGTAAGCCCTCTTCGGTCACTGCTCCCATTGTTCTGATGGCAAGACCCGGTCCGGGGAAAGGGTGTCTGCCTATCATATCTTTAGGAAGCCCCAATTCAAGACCCAGTTTTCTAACCTCATCTTTAAAGATCTCCCTAAGTGGCTCAACCAGTTCAAAAGTCATCCAATCCGGTAGTCCTCCTACATTGTGGTGAGACTTGATAGTTTTTGACGGACCTTTAACTGAAACGGATTCGATCACATCCGTGTAGAGTGTCCCTTGTGCCAAAAAGGCAACATCTGTATGCTTTTTAGCTTCAACATCAAAGATTTCGATGAATTTTTCACCGATTGCTTTACGTTTAGTCTCAGGATCTGACACACCTTCAAGAGCAGCCATAAACTCTGCTTTCGCATCTACTGTAATAAGTGGTATGTCTAGCATTTTAAACATAATTTGTACATCTTCTACTTCATTTTTACGTAAAAGTCCCTGGTCTACAAAGACACAGATGAGTTGTTCTTTTGGAAGTGCTTCATTAAGCATCGCAGCAACCACTGAAGAGTCAACCCCTCCACTTACACCACAAAGTACTTTTTTATCTCCTACTTGTGTACGGATACCCTCTATTTTCTCTTTTGCAAAGCTTCCCATGTTCCATGTACTGTCACAACCACAAATGTGTTTTGCAAAGTTTTTCAACATGGCTGTACCTTCTACAGAATGGTGTACTTCCGGGTGAAATTGAAACGCATACACTTTACGTGTATCATCTGCGATAGCTGCATAAGGAGAGTTTTCAGAGGTACCTACTACTTCAAATCCCTCAGGGATACTTTCTGCTCTGTCTCCATGACTCATCCATACAATGCTGTCATCATTCACACCTTTAAAGATACTGGAATCATTTTCTATTTTAAGTTTTGCTTTTCCATACTCATGATGATCTGCGGGTACCACAGAAGCACCAAAGTGTTGAGTGATGAGTTGCATACCATAACAGATACCAAGTATCGGTAAACCCAATTCCCAAATACCTTCATCGGGTCTATAAGCATCTTCTGCATAGACAGAAGCAGGTCCGCCAGAAAGTATGATACCCTGTGGTTTTCTTGCTTTGATATCTTCAAGGCTTTCACGGTAAGGAACAACTTCCGTATAAACACCTGATTCTCTTAATTTTCTTGCAATGAGTTGTGTATATTGTGAACCAAAGTCTAAGACTAGGATAGGTACTTGTTTCATGGAGGTTTCCTTGGTAGATAATTATTTAGTGGGATTATACAATGAGTATGATTAAAACCCTTTTTTAACGCCTGTTTAGCTACTCTGCATCATATAGATAATTGCAGGTAGCCCAAAAAGAAATAACACAGTAAGGAAGGTACCGACTGCTCCCTGTTTCCCTCCAAAATAGTAACCAAGGGCTGTAGCGATGAAAAGTAAAATGATTGTCGAAAGGAGAAGCATAGAGATCCTTTTTTATCTCGTTTGTATCCGAGAGTTTGGTGAAAAAATCAACTGTATCTGTTTATCAAGTTTTAGGATGCATTCCCACGCAGAGCATGGGAACGAGGGGGAATTTCGTAGGGTGTTGTACGATTCAGCATTTAGTGCTTCACTTGCACTGCATTTTAATGCTTGTCTCTCGACAACACCAATAACTACGCCCCAAACCCTAAAATTTGAAATTGTACATACCAAACAGCTACAGAAACAATGTACCCAATAAGTACTGTCCATGCCAGTCTCATATGTGATCCAAAGGTATAGATACCGTGAAGTTTACCCATTACCCCAACACCGGCAGCTGAACCAAACGAGATAAGTGAACCACCCACACCTGCTGTAAGCGTTACAAGCATCCATTGTGCATGTGCATCCACACCCATATCCGGACTTGATTTAAGTACTGCTGACATGACAGGAACGTTATCTACGATTGCTGAAAGGAACCCTACCCCAATGTTCACTGTTGTCGCTCCAAACTGTGCATAAAGCGCTGTAAAGTATTCTAAGAATCCTAAAAAATGAAGTCCTCCAACCGCAGCAAGAATACCAAAGAAGAAAAGGAGTGTATCATTCTCAATTTTAGCGATAAAAGAGAAGACATTCACTTCAGGACAAACGATACCATCGTTATCGTATCTCACTTCTCTACTCATTCTATAAATATAAAGTTTTAATACCGCTAAACCAAACATCATTCCCCACATTGCAGGTAAGTGAAGTACCTGGTGTGAAAGTACGGCTGAAGCAATAGTGAAAGCAAAAAGTCCCATGATTATCTTACCACCTGGAGCGATCTTCACTGGCTTTTCATCCTCTGCAAATGGAGGATTTCCATTAGGTATAAAACGGCTCAATAAAAAGGCAGTGACCAACCAGCCTAAAATAGACGCTGGGAAAAGATATAAGAAATCAACAAAAGACCCTTTACCGTCAACCCAGACCATCAAAGTAGTGATATCACCAAATGGAGACCATGCACCACCCGCATTGGCTGATACAACAATATTTACAGCACTTGGAACGATAAATGCTTTATTGGTTCTATCGATCGTGATCAGTACAGTAGAGAGGATGAGTGCTGTCGTTAGGTTATCTGCTATAGGAGAGATGAAAAATGCTAAAAATCCAGTGATCCAAAAAAGTTTTTTATAATCATAACCTTTGGAAACAAGATTATAACGTAAAGCAGAAAAAACATCTCTATCGATCATTGCCTCAATGTAGGTCATGGCAACAAAGAGGAAGAAGAATATCCCTGCAATTTCAAAAAGAAGTATCTCTATTTCGTGATGTAAATGTTTACCGTCTAAACCATTCATCGCATAATAAATACCAATGAGGATAAAGATAAATGTTCCGGCAAAAAGTGCCGGTTTTGCTTTATTGATATGGTATTTATCTTCCGCTGCAATAAAATAATATGCTACTACAAATATCGCGAGTGAGACGATCCCCACCCATGTTGTTGTTAAATCTACTGTTGAACCTAGTGCTTCTGTCATTTCTACTCCTAATTCTTTTGTGTGCCATGTCTGTTGATACATAATTTAGTTTAATTCCATATAATGAGAACCCAAAGACTCTTTTCTGGCCAATGCCGCATCCACGATCGCAGAAGCTGTATTGAGCCGTAACTCCAACAATCTACCAATCTCTTTATTTTTCATATCATAAATGAGATTTTTTGCTTCATGCAGGCCTTTGGTTGTCCTAATGATTCCTATATCATCCCACATCACCTGACGCAGTTTATGTTTATAGATTTTATCATTTTCTTTGTGCAGAATATTACCATAATCCTTCTCAAATTTAGGTGTCTGAATCGCTTTATGTTCTTTAGAAAGAAGATGGTCTACGGCACGTTTGGCAAAAACAACGCCTTCGAGCAATGAATTTGATGCCAAACGGTTTGCACCGTGCACACCTGTTCTTGCTGCTTCCCCTATAACATATAGACCTTCCATACCGTCTATACATCCATTGGTATCACATTTTATGCCGCCATTAGCATAATGAAATGCCGGGGAAATAGAGATCTTGTCTTTAGGAAACGTGTACCCAAGCGTAGCAAAGGTATGTGTGATATTGGGAAAACGCTGTTCAAACCATTTTTCTTCGAACATAGAGAAGTCAAGGTAGGCCTTTTGTCCCGTTTTCCGTTTATGATTGAAAATACCACGCGCTACTATATCCCTACTGGCCAATTCTCCTCGATCATCATATTCAAATAAAAATCGTTTCCCTTCATCATCTACCACATGCGCGCCCTCACCTCTAAGCGCTTCAGTAAGTAAAAGTTTTCTTGCATAAGGTGTTTCTATAAAAACAGTGGGGTGGAACTGCATAAACTCCATATCGGCAAGTTCTATACCCTTTTCAACACAAATGCCATGTATATCTGAAGAAACCGTCCTGGAATTTGTATTATATTCATACAGTGAGCCAATGCCTCCAGAGGCGATGATAACATCATCAGCATAGATTGTTGTAGGTTCATAATTCACCGTTGCTTTCACCCCAAAGCAT
The DNA here is from genome assembly GCA_030595845.1 of Campylobacterota bacterium. GTDB lineage: Bacteria > Campylobacterota > Campylobacteria > Campylobacterales > Sulfurovaceae > Sulfurovum. Next base: position 34,335 of record JAUVCL010000001.1, on the reverse strand, counting down.
CTGCCATTTTCTATAAGCAGATCATACACCAGTGTATTTTTTTGAAGTTTATGTTTGTTCTGCACCATCATAAAATAATGCATATACCGTCCTGTGGCATCTCCTCCTGCATGGACAATACGTTCTACTGAGTGTGCTGCCTCTCTTGTATAAAGGATATTTCCCTCTTTATCTGTATCAAAACGCATACCTTTGTTGATGATATCGGGTGTGGTTTCAAGTGAGGTACGTGAAAGGATTTCCACGGCTTCTTTATCATTATGATAGGCACCTGCAGCCATTGTATCTTCGACATGGCTAGGGATATCAGCTTCATTCAAGGCAGTGGTCATGCCGCCTTGAGCATAAAAAGTATTACACTCCCAAGGGATATCCTTACAGACGACCAGTACTTTTTTACTTGCAGGCAGTTCCATCGCAGCATAAAGTCCTGCAATACCCGCACCGATAATAAGCACGTCATACTTTTCCATCCACTACCCTTCTGTCTTTATACTCGTGTTATTCTCTACTGTATCCGCAACATAAACAGGATTTGTTTTATACCCGCATCCTGTCAAGATGATACAGCAAAGTGATGTTATAATTGCTTTATGAAAAAAGCCAGTATGATTTTGTCTCATTTATCTTCTCAACCTCAGTTTAAATCATTAAAACGACAGGAGTGTTACCAGAAGTATATTAATCTTTTAAGTCACAAATGGCAAAAAGCAGTTGCCTTTGTTTATATCAAAGATGAAACATTATTCATAGCAGTCACACACCCCGGTTTTAAAATGGAACTTAATTATAATAAAGATTTATTAAAAAGTCTATTAACACAGCTCAATACCTATGATACTTCTTGTCAGAAAATGACTGCCAACAAAGTGGTGGTCTTCCACAGCAAGTATCATGCCATGCCGGAAGAAAAAGCCTTATATTCAACTGTTCCCCATTATCATGAACGATCCACTGGTACCTTTGACCTACCTGCTGATGAAAAGCTCAAAGAGGCGTTTGAACGTATCAAAACACTGATCTCATGCAAACAGTAGTCCAAGACCTCCCCTCCTCAGCAGGAGTATACCAATATTTTGACAGTGCCGGAAAATTGCTTTATGTAGGCAAAGCAAAAAACCTTAAACACCGCGTCAAGAGTTACTGGCGTTTTATGCCAGAGTTTAAACCCAACCCCACACAAAGTTCCCGTATCCTTAAAATGCTGCATGAAGCAGTCAGATTGGAATATATTGTTGTAGAAACAGAAGAAGATGCCCTCATCTTGGAAAACTCTCTGATCAAGCAGCTCAAACCAAAATACAACATTTTACTACGTGATGACAAGACCTATCCCTACATATACATCGATGAATCCATAGATTACCCGCGCTTTGAGATCACACGTAAGGTCATCAAAGGGAAAGACGTAACGTACTACGGTCCTTTCCCCACCGGTGGAAGAGCACTGCTTGATGCACTGTATGAAGTCTATCCCCTGGTACAAAAAAAATCATGCTTGAGAGAAGGAAAAGCCTGCCTCTTTTACCAGATCAAAAAATGTCTTGCCCCCTGTGAAAAAAAAGTAACTCCCCAGGCTTACCAGGAGATAGTCACACAAGCCAAAACATCCATAGTCAAACGTAAAAACCTGCTTTCCGTTCTTAGCCAAAAAATGACAGATCTTGCTTTGCAGGAACGCTATGAAGAGGCTGGAAATATGAGAGACAGTATAGAGGCTATCTCTTCACTCAGTATCTCTTCCAACATAGACATGGCAAAAGAGCTTGACCTCGATATTTTTGCCATACAAAACGGAGATGAAAGGGGTGTCATAGTAAAGCTCTTTATGCGTGGAGGGAAGATCATCTCTTCCTCCTACGCTTATTTCAGGCATACACACATCTTTGATGAAAATGAAGCCTACAAGCAAGCTTTATTAGAATTTTATACCATAGATACGCCCAAAATCAGCAAGCAGATCCTCACTGCACACCCCTTTGAAGACTCAAAACAGGTCGCACTTAGTCTCTCAACACGTTTTGATAAAAAAGTAGAAATCCTTGCACCCCTACGTGGCCCAAAAGCAAAACTTATTGCCCTCGCACTACAAAACTGTAAAGAGTTGTTACGGAAAAAAGAGTCCGATAGCATCATAGAACAAAAGATCGCTGACCTTTTTGATCTGGGCTCCATCCCCTACCGTATCGAAACCTTTGATAATTCTCATCTGATGGGTGCCGCCACTGTAGGAGGGTTGGTTGTATGGAATGAAGGAGATTGGGATAAAGATTCTTATAGGCGCTATGAACTGCATGCACAGGATGAGTACGGACAGATGAAAGAGATGCTCTCAAGACGCATCGAAAGATTTCAAGAATCTCCTGCTCCCGACTTATGGATACTGGATGGTGGACAGGCCAATCTCAACCTTGCAAAAAAATTGCTCCAAGAAGCCCAGGTCAATCTCGATGTCATTGCCATTGCCAAAGAAAAACTTGACGCCAAAGCACACCGGGCAAAAGGTGCTGCCAAAGACATGCTTTATACTTCTTCTGGACTCTACGAACTAAAACCTAATGACAAACGTCTACAATGGATACAGCGACAAAGAGATGAGGCACATCGCTATGCCATCACCTATCATCAAAATAAAAAACGAAAATACGATACACAAATTTCTCTTCTCAACAAAAAAGGCATAGGCAAAGCAACCGTTAAAAAACTTATTGACTACTTTGGTACGTTTGAAGCCATTAAAAATGCATCTGCAGAAGATATAGAAAAAGTTACCAATAAGAAAATTTCAACTATTATTAAAAATAATACTGAAAAAAATGCATAATTTGATATTTTTTACTAAAAAACCGCCTAATTCATTCTATTTTTAGTTTAATTGTAATACAGTTTTAGGAACAGGGTTGTTATACAATATTATCTTCAAATCATATGATTAAGCCAATATAATATAAGTTATAATCCTAGATTAAAAAGCTAAACTCATTGCGAAGTGGGGACAGAAAACCGTGGGTCTCATGCAGATTGCCAGGTTGCTAATGTAGTAAACTTATATCTTTCAGTTTACTATCTACTGCTCTTCTTCTTGATACCATAAAAAAGGGGTAACAAATACTATGAATAGACCTAGTCCAATTGATGAAGAATATGTCTTTGAGAACGGTTTGATAATTAGTTCTACAGATCTTAAAGGCATTATTACGTATGCAAACCGTAAATTCTGTGAGATCGCAGGCTATACTAAAGATGAACTAAAAGGTAAGAACCATAATATCGTTAGACATCCAGATATGCCAAAAGCAGCATTTCAAGAAGTATGGGACACTATCCAATCGGGGCAAGAGTGGACCGGTGTTGTTAAAAATCTAAGAAAAGACGGTAAATATTATTGGGTTTACTCACACATTGCACCAGTCACAAATGATGGTGCAACTGTTGGCTATACTGCGGCAAGAAGACCTGCATCAGCTACAGAAATTGAAGAGAGCGTTCCTATCTATAAAGATCTGCTGTCAAAAGAAAGTAATTAAAGAGGAGTTGTCGACAAAATGTACTATTTATTAAATCAAACCAATCAAATCATTGCTGCGGATGAGAGTTTATTGGCCTTATGTGGGGTATCTCACATAGATGAATTATCGTCAAGAATCATATTGGGTGACACTACTTTTGATCCCGTATCCGAAGATCAGATCATCATCAACAATGACCAAACCTATACGATTTCCAAAACTTCACTTTCCAGTATGCTTGGAGACCTTACACTCGTCAATGTTGCACTTGCAGACAGTATAAAAACAGACAGTGAACTCTCAGAGTTACTGGCTGAAGACAATTTCCTGGATGACATCACCATTGGCGACAGCACAGAAGAAATTAGTTCTTTAGACCTGGACTCAGACCTTATCTCTATTAAGTCAGATAGTGATGAAGAGACTTTTTCTCTCAGTGATGAACTAGAGTTAGAAAACCTCCTGCTACCGGAAGAAGAAGTAACGAGTATCCCTGAGAGTGATGAAGAGATCCTTATAGATATAGAAAAGATCAGTCAAGAAATGGGTGTGTCGCATGAAGACTACAATGCGTTTCTTGACGAATACATTGATACGGCGCTCGGACTCGAAGCAGACCTTCAAAGTGAGGAAGAAGAAAAACGTACAGATGCTATCAATACCCTTTCTCAGCTTAGTGACGTACTACACCTTCCTGTTATCGATACCATCATCCAAAAACTTTCTACTGCACCCACAGATACACACAAAGAGGTCATTGCATCTTTCTATGCAACACTCTCCAGACTAACAACACAAACGGCTAAAAAAGAAGAAGATATAAGCCTCGAACTTTTCGATATGCCACTTGAAGAAGTGCAGACCATTGAAGAGATGAAAGCTGCAAAAACTGTAAATACAAATAGCTTTGGAACCATTAGTCTTGACGGGATCAAACCTATTCACTTTGACTTTCAACTTGAAGAGGCTGCTAATGATTTAAGCTTGCCGGTAGAACTCATTGAAGAATTTGTACATGATTTTATAGAGCAGGCACATATTGAAACCAAAAAAATGCTGGAAGCCTATGAAAAAGGTGACCTGGACGCTATTCAAAAGATCGGACACTTACTTAAAGGCGCTTCTAGCAACCTTCGTATCAATGCATTATCAGATACGCTTTATCAGATACAGTTTTGTGAAGATTCAAGTAATCTGGAAACTTTTATCAAAGAGTATTGGGGACATTTCTTGTCTTTCGAAATTCAAATCAACGCATTAGCAAAATAAAAGGAAAAATATATGACTATACGTAATAGACTTAAACTCATTGGGATGGTACCAATTACCCTACTGATCCTGCTTTCAAGTTATTTCTTCATAACTTCATATTTGAACTTTGAAAAAGCCAATGAACTCAAAATAACACTGATCAACAATGCTGCCATGGACAAAGCCCTGGTGAACATAGGTAAAGAGCGTGGATTAACCGCTTTATACTTAGGAAGTGATAAAAAAGAATTTGCTAATTCAATGATGAAACAACGAGAAACATCAGATGAAATTTTTGAAGACATCCGATATGAAGTAATGACAGACCATACTGCTTACCTTCCACTGTTGATTGAATTATTAGGTGAAAAAAGTACCTTACAAAACAACAAATCATTTGAAACATTTCTAGCCAATGTAGAGAATCTTGAGGGCGTAAGAAAAAAGATCGATACTGAAAATGTAGATTTTAAAAATATCTTTTTTACAACCTACACAGAATCTCTGTCAACTCCTGTTATTGACAAGCTTTTAACCCTTAAAAGCTATTCACTTGATACAGAAATTTCATCACTGATCGCTACACTGATCCAACTCTATACAGCAAAAGAAAATGCAGGACTTGAAAGAGGATTTGTTTCCTACTACATGACCAAAAAATCTTCTATGTCATTTGATGAAATTGCATTATGGGACGACTTCAAAACAAAAGCAAATGTCTTTGATATCAAACAAGTAACCAACCCTCTCTTAAGGAAACAGCTTGAAAAGCTATTGAATAATGAGCAATCTCTAGAGACGTTGGAAGAACTTGCTATGACTTCATCTGCGATTCAAACTGATATTGATAATGGTGACTATGCAGAAGAAGCGATCGACTGGTTCGCACTTCAAACTAAAAAGATCACCTTACTCTCAAAAGCTGAGCTTATCGTTTCTGATGTTTTATGGAATAAGAGTGAAGTGTATCTTCAGAGACAACTTTTACTTCTTTCCATCGCTTCAGCGATCTGGCTACTGGGTTTTATCCTTGCATATCTGGGATATACCGCTACAAGAGATATTACGAGAAACATTAAAGAGCTTGAAGAGGTATTGAACAAAGCTGTTGATGAAATGAAAAGCAGTGATCAGTACCTTAGCTCTGATACTGCTGCCATTGAGAATATTGAGCTCGATACGCATGAAGGTACCAAAGAGGCCTATAAGTTCCTTGAAGAACTTGTAGAGACAGCAAAAGATGATAAACTCATTGCCCTACAGGCCAATGAAGCAAAATCTCTTTTCCTTGCCAATATGTCACATGAAATCCGTACACCTCTTAATGGTATCGTTGGATTTACAGAGATCTTACGTAGTACCGATCTGACAGAGGAACAAGACGAATTCCTTTCTATTATTGATAAAAGTTCAGAAAACCTTCTTAGTATTATCAACAACATTCTTGACCTTTCAAAAATTGAGAGTAATAAAATTGAGATTGAAAACATCGTATTTGATGCGGCTGAAGAATTCGAATCAGCTGTTGAAACTTATGCCGTTGCTGCCACAGAGAAAAATATTGACTTAAACTACTATATGGATCCGTTGATCTCAGCAAAACTCAAAGGTGACCCAACCAAGATCAAAGAGATTGTTATTAATCTTCTTTCAAATGCTGTTAAGTTTACATCATATGGTGGAGAGATCAATCTGATTATCAAAAAAATTGTTGGTGAAGATGATATAAGCCGTATTAAATTCTCTGTACAGGACAATGGTATCGGTATGACAAAAGATCAACAATCACGTATCTTTGATGCCTTCTCTCAAGCAGATGTCTCTGTTACAAGAAAATATGGTGGTACAGGTCTTGGGCTTACTATTTCCAGTCAGTTCGTTGAACTTATGGGTGGCGATCTTGAACTTGAGAGTGCAAAAGATCATGGTACGACCTTCTACTTCTCTCTACCTTTAGAAGAAGTAATCTCAACAGAAGTAAATTATGCACATGCATTTACCGATCTTACTATCGGTAAATATGCTCAGGATATTCCAACAAAACTTGACAGTTATTTAGAAGACTACTTTAAATACTTCGGTCCGTCTGTCAAGCACTTTGAATCTATTGGAGAGCTCAAAGAACTTGATGCCAATAATGTATGTAAGAATTACTGGATCGATATTGATAAAGCAAAACAAAACATTTTGGATGCTATCCACCATATGGATAAATCTAAACTGATCGTTATGGCAAACGTTACAAGCCGTAATAAGCTTGAAGAACTTGGTATTGATCAAAGTAATGTTATCTATAAACCTGTTACACTGAGTAAACTCAAAGAAGTATTGAGTAACACAGCCAATATTACTCCACAACTCATTGAAGAGACTGTTAGTGCTCAACAAACAAAGTTTGATGCACATATCCTGGTCACAGAAGATAATATTATTAACCAGAAACTCATTAAACGTATTTTGGAAGAGCATGGTATCACAGTAGATCTTGCCAACAACGGTCTTGAATCATTTGAAAAACGAAGATCCGGTAACTATGATCTCCTCTTTATGGATATTCAAATGCCTGTTATGGATGGTATTGAAGCCACTCATGAGATATTGGACTATGAAGAAGATGAAGAGTTGGCACACATCCCTATTGTTGCATTAACAGCAAATGCACTGAAGGGGGATAGAGAAAGATTCCTCGGTGAAGGTATGGATGAATATATAACCAAACCTATTGAGACAACAGAATTACTCTATGTACTCAACAAATTCTTATCACATAAAGCCAACAGCAGTACTGATGCCCCGACAAAGAGAGAAACACCTGCTGTAAAAGAGGAAGAGGTAACTGCGCCGATCGTAGAAGCACAGAATGAATCTCTTGAAGTGCTTATTGATGAACCTGTCATAGCATTAGAAATAGAAGAGAAAAAAATTCTTATTGCCAAAAAATTCTTGTTAGCACGAAGAGTCCTTGCAAAAGTATTGGAAAATATCGGTCAGAATTATGAGATTCTAGATGATGTAGGTACCCTACAAAAAGCGCTTGCATCTGGTGATTATGACCTACTCTTTGCAGATGCTAATCTTATCACAGAAAGCATCAGTGACGATCATGGCAATATAGCTATAATTGCATCAACTGATACCAATAATCCTCACGAAGTGGCTGTTAAATGGGGTGAGAACATCTCCAATACGGCTTCTAAAGAAGAGATAGAAAACATTATTAAAAAATATAGAGGATAAAATAAATGGCACTAAGAGTACTTATTGTTGATGATGATTTCATCAACAGAAAACTATTGTCTACACTGTTAAAGAAGAACCCAAGTGTAACAGAAATGATTGAGGCAGAGAATGGTTCAGATGCCTTAGATAAACTTAAGAAAGATCAGAATATTGATCTTATCTTACTAGATATTATGATGCCGGTTGTTGACGGTATAGAGTTTCTAAAGATCTTCAGATCAAACATGGCAAACTCTCACATCCCTGTGATCGTTCTTTCAACGGATGATACAAGAAAATCAGAAGTATTTGACAATGGGGCGAATGATTTCTTGAGAAAACCTGTCAAACAAGATGCACTTAATGCAAAAATAGCACAATGGACATAGATCGTAGGGTCGGTTCACCGACCTAACGAACTATTCTTTTTTGGTCGGTATACCCCAAGGGCATTTCCTCTGGGCAACCGACCCTACACAAACACTTCTTTCAACACTTCATCTACATGCGATACACCAATGATCTTCATACTGCTTTTCACCTCATCTGGAATATCTTGCAGATCACGTTCATAATTTTTCATCGGGATCAATGCTTTAGTCACTCCTGCCTTATAGGCAGCAATAAGTTTCTCTTTCAGTCCACCAATAGGAAGTACTTTTCCTGTGAGTGTCACCTCACCTGTCATAGCCACTTTATTATCTATTTTTCGTTCACTGAGAATAGAAGCAATAGCAGATACCATTGTGATACCTGCACTTGGTCCATCTTTAGGTGTAGCACCTTCTGGTACATGGATATGAAGATCATAGCGCTTATAGACTTCGGAAGCATCCACACGTATGCGTTCTTCTCTCTCTTTTACAGAATGCGGTATGACCGATGGTGAGATAGCCAGATCTCCCTTGTCTATGAGTATTTTCACCACAGAATGGGCAATACGTACAGACTCTTTCATCACATCACCCAAGCTTCCCGTGAGTTGTAATGCCCCTTTACCTTTGATCTTGATCGCTTCAATGGTCAACACATCACCACCTACAGCTGTCCATGCCAATCCACTGACAACACCTATCTGCGGTACTTTATCTACTAAAGAGATCTCAAAGACTTTTTTATCCGTAAATTTATCCAAATTATTTTTGCTTACAGTGATCTTGTCTTTTGTTTTATCTTCCAAAAGTTGTCTGGCACTTTTTCGCATCAATCCAGCTATCCTGCGGCGTAAATTTCTTACCCCTGCTTCTCTGGTATATTCATCGATCAATATTTTCAATGCTTTATCAGAAATAGAGAACTCTCTTTTTTTCAAAGCATGTTTTTTTAGTTCCTGAGGAATAAGATAACGCTTTGCGATCTCAAACTTCTCTTTAGGTGTATAGGAATTCAATCCTATAAATTCCATTCTGTCACGTAATGGAGCAGGTATTCTCCCCACATCATTAGCTGTAGCAATGAAAATAGCTTTACTCAGATCAATGTTGAAATTCAAATAATAATCTCTATACCTGCTATTTTGTTCAGGATCAAGTATTTCAAGCAGCGCTGCAGTCGGATCACCTCTCATACTACGCCCTACTTTGTCTATCTCATCAAGTACAATGACAGGATCCATACTCTTTGATTCTATCAGCCCTTGCACCAAACGACCGGGCATTGCACCCACATAAGTTCGTCTATGCCCCCTAAGCTCATTCACATCTTCCAAACCACCCAGTGCCATACGTACCAGCGGTCTTCCAAGTGCGGTAGCAATTGAGTTTGCAAGTGAGGTTTTACCCACACCCGGAGGTCCGGCAAAACAAAGTATCACACCGCCTGTCTCTTTTTGTTTGATGCCTCTAAGGTTTGCCAATTCACGTACAGAAAAAAATTCAACAATACGCTCTTTTGGTTTTTCCAATGAATAATGATCTTTGTCAAGTTCATATGAAACATCTTTTACACTTAAGTTTTTCTTCGTCAACTTTCCAAAAGGAAGTTCAAGTACCCATTCCAAATAAGTCTGAAGCACATTGGCATCTGCAGAGTCAGGATGCATACGTGCAAAACGGTCTAACTGCTTGCTGATCTCTTTAAAAGCATCTTCTTGCATATGAGGTTTCAATGCTGCTACTTTTTCACGGAATGTAGCAATCTCTTCTTCTCTTTGCGTATCCATACCCAACTCTTGCTGTATCTCTTTAAGTTGCTCTTTTAAGAAATACTCTTTATTGGTTTGTTCTATCTTTGTATGTACTTTTGTACGTATTTCACGCTGTACTTTTGCAGCTTCTATTTCAGAAGTAACAATGTCAATGAGTCCCAACAAACGCTTTTCAATATGAAGCTCAATGTAGAGTGCATAAGCCACTTCTTTGTCAAGTTTCAACATAGAGGAAACCAAGTCTGCTATGCGGTTAGGCTCATCATTTTCTTCTATGGTTCGTATAAGATCTGCAGGTATCTGAGAGTTCAATGAAGAGAGTTTCTTTATCTTGTCTCTCAAAATATCCATGAGAGCATCCGCTTTAAGTTTATTATAATCCTCCAAAGTCACCATATCGATGACAGCACGATTAAACGTTCCATCTTGCGGTTCGAGTATTTTTCCTCGGGAAAGCCCTTGAAAAAGTATCTTTACTCTGCCGTCAGGTATGTGGACTTTTCGCATGATCGAGCCTATCACACCTACTTTATACATGGCATTAAAATCCCGACTTCCCTCTTTTCCTGGTATGGAGGAAGTGACAAAAAGTAAAGAGTCATTTTCCATTGCGTCCGTAGCGGAATCAATGTCTTGTTGATTGCTAAGAAAAATAGGGCTGATCATAAAAGGATAAAGAAAAAGTTCATCCTCTACGACAACCGGAAGAGTAGCGGGTAATGCATCATAATCGCTGAGTTGCATAAAAATCCTTTGTATATATTCTCAATCTGGTTCCACCTCTCCCGAGGTGGAATCACTATGTAGTTTAAATTATTATCTTAAATTTTAATTCTCTATACATTCCACCTCGGGAGAGGTGGAACGAGGAAATAGCATAATTTTTAATTAAAAGTCAAAGCTCTTAATCGAAAATATACCCTACTATACCTTTTTCAGGTGGTGTGATATCGGTCATCTCTACCACAGAATCTTTGTTTTTATCTCTATATATTTTAGCAGCATCAGGTTTATCGGTTCTGTCATACAGTGCCGCGATGTTTTCATTAAGCAGATATTGGCTCATGTGTAATCGTATAAGCATCGTGTTCACAAGTGGCGCATACGCGGAACCTGGGTAACGGTAAATATAGACCTTGGACGATTCAATACTGTCAATAATAAGCTTTTGATCTTTATACACATCTTTCACACCCAAAAATGACGATTTTAATTTCATAAAATCAGTATACTCACGACTGTCACCTTCGCCATACCGTTTATTATATTCATCAAGATAGTAGTTTGAAAGCAGATATTCTTCTTTATTCATATGTGCATGAGAAAGCATCATCATTGTAGTTGGCATCAACGGTGAACGCATATGCTCACTTTTAAGAGAGATATAATACGCATCAGCTTTATCCATATTCCCTCTAGAAATACTGTCGGCTATCTTCTGATACCAGTACAATGCCGGTTTATTGAACTCCGCTACCTCTTCATCCTTACCGCTACACCCTGCAAACATAAATGCTATTGCTAAACTCAATAAAATACGCTTCTTCAAATTTGGATCCTGTTTTTGAAATATATAATACCTTTATGATATCTCAAAAGAGTTATAAAGCGTATTAGGTTTATAAAACTATTCAAAAAGTCTGATTTTAGCAAGAGACATATTTAATAGTTCTCACTTTTTTAAAAGTTTAACTATAAAAAATACTTATTTTATATTCATTTTATCTTAGCTATGATATTATTAAGTATAAAGTATTACAGAATGAAAAGCCAAACCTGTTGAGAAGCAGGGACGGAAAACCACGGGTCTTGAAATCTGGGTGGTGGGTCTGAATCACTAAATATTTTGTAAGTGCTTGTCTTGTGAGGGTTTATAAAGAATTTGAGGTTAACCTGTAGGTTAATTGATGATTATTTATGAATGCTCACGAGGCAATGACTTGTAGAAGATTGGTGATTTCTGACCCACCACTCAGATTCATAAGACAGCCGGGTTACCAAACGTAAGCAAATAACGCTTATGTCATTAAATTTCGTATGTAGATACAAAATTCGCTCGGTTCATTGAGCATAAAAGGCGTTATTATGAAAAATAAAATTATTTTATTTATATTATTCTCTATTAGTCTACTTTGGGCAGGTCCATCCCCCGACTTGACCATTAAAAAAGTGGCATCTCCTCAGTATATTGAAGGAGACAGTACCATCAATTACTTTATTGTCATTACCAATACCTCTAATGCTAATAATCCACCTGACTATAATATTACCGTCACTGACAATATTGATGAAGACTTTCTTGATGGTACAAATACTACTCTGGCTGATTATAACTTAACCATCATAGATGACGGGAATTTAAGCTGTGCAATAGATATCAACAATTCAAATGGAGAAATTATTTGTGATGGGCTCATGATAGGTGGGGGAGCTAGAGTGATACAGTATTCACTGAGAGCACCCAATCACCCAACACAAATAACCAATACAGCCTCTTTAACGGTAACGGGTTTCAATGATTTTAATATATTTTCATCTGTTACCGTAACGGTATTCCCAAGCTTTGAAAATCTCGACTATGTAAGAGACCTCTGTTATGAAGCGCCTGAATTTGACCAAACTTGTTTTCGTGCTGGTGGATTTTATTATGGAAGTAACTGTGACACCTCTGTTGTGATTAGGAATCAAAAAGGTAATGACTTACGAGCTGTACAAATATTTAAAGCATATACTTCAACAGAAATCTACAAAGATGACTGTTATGTTGATACAAATACGGATGCCAATGCTACATGTACTACAAACCAAACACTTGATGAATTATTACATGTACAATCAAGTACTTATCTGGAAAATGCTTTTGAAACCGTACTTAATTTTAACTTTGGTGATATAGCCCCTGATGAGAACCATACTATTTTCGATATAAATGCCCGAAGCATAGAAAACCCTAATAACAATGCAGATCAGTCCATTGACTATATCGTTTTAATTGCACAATATCAGCGTGATGATATAACTAATATTAATGAAGACAATACTACAACTAATACAGTTGAAGAATATATCTACCCTTGTGATTCAGGTTATGGTATCCCTCCGAAAATTGTACAAACGACAGCTATGCAAGTCAACGATGTCGATATGAGTTCAGCAACCTTAAGTACTCTAAACCAAGCTGTGTATATTCCTTATGGATCTTCAGGAAATGGCTATAAAAAAGTTGGGACAAAAATTGTAAAACAACCTTTTGTAATGGGTCTCACCTATTTAGACAGTGATGGAAACCCTTCAACTTATACTGGTGTATACTTGGATGCTCAAGGCAATTCCGATACCATAGATGCGTCTGTCCTTATAAACTATCCGGGAGGAGATGAGAATCATGATGCACTATGGGCAGGTAAATTTGCACCAGCCACTACTTCTATGCTTACACTAACTGAAACAGACAATGCATTAATCACTACACAAGAGTATCCTCAGATAAATGAAGCTTTTAGAGATGCTACATTAGAAATTAAGTTTACTGATTATTCTAATTTCTTTAATGAGCTTGGAGGATATAACTGCTCTACTTCAGTGACACAATCAAGTTTATGTTTAGTTCCTGCATGTCTAAATTCAGATGTCAAGATTCTTGAGATATTCCCTATTGAAAGTTATCCTAAAGTTGCTGTTTGTGTTTATGGTGATGGTGGTGGTGCTGCACCTTGTGATTCAAATGCATATACTGGACATTGTGGAGGTATAAAAGAAACCATTTCTCCAGCAGACTATAACCATGATTTAGGTTGTGCAGAGTGTCTTGCAGATGCGACAACACCTATCTCCACTTCAGATACATTTGCTGTACGACCTTATAGTTATTCATATTCTATTATAAATGACGATGGAGATGATCCTTATCGTGCTGGTAAAAATTATCCTATTGAAATTAATGCAACTACTGCAGATAATGACGATCCTCAATCTGACTTCTATAGAACTGACTTAGTGGGATACAACCCTCCAACAGTAATAGCAGCAATAGGTTTAGATTACAATGCAAGTCTTTCATGTCCTTATGACACCAACGAATCACAAAGCATAAATTTTGGTATTCTTGCTGGAGGTGATGATAATGCTGATGCTACCTTAGGTGGTTATGCGGATAATGATATTAATTATATTAAATACTCTAATGTTGGGGTCACAACGTTAACCATTATGGATCAAGAATGGACACTAGTAGATCAAAATGGTACGGATACAGACAATTATGAATGTCTTTTTGACGATAATATTACAGACCCTTCCGGCGATCCTTTTGGTCGAGTCGGATGTAGACTTATGTTGCAAGAACCTATGACTTTTGTACCACATCATTTTGGCATCAGCGCGGCTCTTACCAATCACAATACAATTGCCAACTTTACATACCTGAATGATTTTAATGCTACAGGTGGTAATCCAAATATGGGGGCAGCTCTAGATATTAATATTACAGCTGTTAATCAGGATGGCAATACAACAACAAACTATATTGACGGTTGTTATGCTAGAAATAATGACCTCAATTTAACATTTGATCCGTTTTACACAGCACCTCTTACAAAAATCTTATATTACCATGTTGCAGATGGTAATATAAGTGGTGACGACCTTAACACACCTGGACTTAACTTTTCTATTTCTGGACCATGGGAAAGCACTCAAGCTTCAGGGTTTGAACCAAATGCTCCAGATGGCAATGGTACAAATTATTCAGAATACAAACTTAATTTTGATAGAAATATTGATCAAGTAGTACAAGCTTTTGCCATGAACCTCACTGATGTCAACATGACAGATGCGGACAATGTAGAGGGTAATCAAACTGGTATTACAGGTCAAACTGCCTTTATGCATTATGCAAAAGCAAGACCGTCTGTTGGCATAAGTCTTACATATACTACTAAAGCAGAAGTTGCATTGACACCTATTCTCATTCATGTTTATTGTGATACAGGAGGAGCGTTCTCACTAGATTATGTTAGCTGTACAGATTTAGGTATTACTTCATCAGGTGCCTGGGGGATATCTTCAGGACATAACGCAAACATTGGCGATGGCAATGTTACACTTAAAGTCATTGACCCGCCTGTGGATGTTGTAGAAGGCTCGGGAACACCATCTTTGGCGTATACAAAGATATCTATCATAGCTGATGGGAAAGATGACAATCTTACAGTCAACAGGGGTCCAAATCCTACATTCCCACTCACGGTCAACATAAAGTTGGATGCTACTTCTGATGCCTGGTTGATCCATAATCCATTCAGCCTCCCCATCTACCCTAGTCCTTTTTATAAAGTAAAATTTATTTCACCTTCTATTTGGGCAGGTCCCGGTGGAACAGGAAGCGTAGTTGACACAGAGGTTAACACTAACAGCAACAAAAGGTCGAATTGGTGATGAATAAGCAACGAAAAGCCATAGCCATGATCGAACTGATATTTGCACTTGTTATCATGGGTATAGTAATGATGTCTGCACCCATGCTAATAAGTCAATCACAAAAAAGTACACAAGTAGTCCTACAACAGGAAGCCATAGCAGCTGGAGCAGCTGACATAAATATGATATTAAGCAGACACTGGGATGAAGCTGATACAAATACTTCCTTGGGTGCACCTGTACTTTTAGTAAATAATGGTTCTTCACTTCTTGCACCTATTTCTTCCACAGAGAGGAGACGTGCAGGGACACCTGCCATAAGTAATAGAACCTTTATAGATAACTTAAGTACGGAACAAAACGCCACAGACTCAAATTATTTTGGACCATTTGTTGCTACAACCTTAGAAAATGATGATGCAAATAACTCATATGATGATATAGACGATTTTGCTACCATCGATGTAAATGATACGGGTACACTTTCAATTGCAGATAACGCACTAAGAGGAGATTTGGTAGATACGCTTACAAATACAGGTAGTAAAGGTATGGTATTTAATACACAGATCTTATATACCATAGATGCAAACACAACATTTGACAGTAGCACGATTACATTTAACCCATTCAATTCATCTCCATCAGGTACTACCAATGTCAAAATGATAAAAGTAACGGTGACAACTGACAGTAATATAGATGAATTAGAGAAAAAAATTGTGTTAAAAGCTTTTTCATCTAACATAGGTGAATACAAACTTGAAGCTAGGAGTTTTTAGTGAAACATACAGTATGTACATCAAAGCCAGGTTTTACAATGCTGGAACTCATATTTGTCATTGTTATACTTGGGATCATATCATCCATAGGATCTGAACTCATCGCTAATGTATACAGTAACTACATTGTACAAAGAGGTGCACATAAAAGCAGTTCAAAAACAGCTATCGCTGCCACACAAATTGCAAATAGATTGTCATATTCTATACCAAATACTATTATTGCTATCAACCCGACTGGGAACACTAAGGAATCTCTTGAATCTCTTTTGGATCCTACTGCAACTATATTACAATGGGTTGGATATGATCATGACAGTTTCAATGCTGGAGGTTGGAATGGATTTGCTGATACAAATGACACTATAGCTACTACAGCAACTACTATATCCACACCAGGATCTAATCTTACTCTTGCATCTTCTATCATTACAAATCTTGGTAGCAGTATATCAAATACAGCTATATTTTTTCCAAGGACATACAATACCAGCAATATAGGCTATGGGGTATTAGCAATTGGTGACAGTACAGATATAACTGGACTGACCAAAATTTCAAGTGTCGCAGGAACAACAATCACTGTTGCAGATCTTTCTGGTAAGACTATCCGTGAACACTACAAGATTGCAAGTAGTGCCTATGCTATTGTTCCTTTAAAAAAAGATGGAACAACAATTTGTACCGTGACGGACTTTCCTTGTGACTTGGTACTGAGATACGATTTCCAACCATGGCAGGGTGAAAATTTCAATCATGTCAATGCCTCAAGCAAACTCTTGATCCGTAATATTTCTGCATTCAGATTTACAGGGTCAGGCAATACTATACGATTTAAAATATGCCAGGAAGAAAATATCGGTGGGGATTACAACATCACAACATGTAAAGAAAAGGCGGTGATAAGATGATGAATAAACAACGTGAAGCCTTTTCTCTCATCATGGCTATTGTCGTGATCGTACTTATGGCTACGGTCGCAATGCTCATCATGAATATGTCAGGTAAAATGGTTAAAACAACAACAGCACAGTACCAGAAAGAACAAGCAATACTGTATGCTAAGAGTTATACAGAGTACGCTATTATGGGAGTGATGGCAAATGACAGAAACACTACCACTTGTCTTGATAATATCAATGCTACTATTGATAACTATACCATTAAAACCATCATATCATATATTGGAAATTCCGAAGTTAGTTCATGTACCAATGTAATAAGTAACGCCGTAGTAACACCCGAGTCACCTCTTAACATTATTATAGATGTCTTTGTATCATATCCTGATGCAGATCATCCCGATGATCTCAATATGACCTATCACAGAAGGAGCCTGCAAAAAATATGAGAACTTTAACTAAACAAACCAAAGCGTTTACTATGATTGAATTAGTCTTTGTTATCGTTGTACTAGGTATACTTGCAGCACTTGCTCTTCCAAGAATTGAACGAGACCTAAAACAAGAAGCTGCGGACAATATCCTCTCTGCCATACGATATACACAGAATTTAGCACTTAATGACGATAAAACAAATCCATTTGTTAATAACTGGCAGAAAGCACTTTGGCAAATCCGTTTTACACAATCTGGTGGTACAACATGGAGCTACACTATTGGATCCAATAGTGATTATACTGGCACAAATATAGACAAAGCTGAGTCTGCTATTGATCCCTTTAACGGTAAGTATATGTATAATAATAATCCATCTTCCCCTCAATCAAATGAGAGTTCCAATATATTTATTAGTAAAAAATATGGCATAGATAATATAGCATTTAACAATTGTAAAGGCACTCAAAACACAACTGCAAAACACATTGCCTTTGATCATTTAGGCAGACCTCATAGAGGTGTATCGAACAATGGTTTAAATGATTACCGAACCTATGTCAGTAATGGTGATTGTACTATTACTTTTTCTTTTGAAACTTCAGACATTACAGATCTTGTAATTAATATTGCTCAAGAAACAGGTCATGCCTACATTGTAGGACAGGAAGACTCTTAAAATTTTATACATTTCTAGAGGATTTTTCCTACTAAAAACCTTTTCTATTTACCCTTCATTAAGCATCTTAAGTTAAAATTAAGTATGGATAGTTGATATCCATATTTTATTATTAAAGGATTTATAATGAACAAGAGTATTACAGGAAGACATTTTGAACTTACAGAACCAATCAAAGCCTATGCCGACGCCGCGGTAGAGGGACTTAATAAATACCATTTAGATATTATTTCAGCCAATACCGTCATCTCAGCCAATGAAAAGGGTGGGAAAAAAGGTTTTGTGACAGAGTTCATCGTAAATTTAAAAGATAAAAATACCATCGTTATTACCCAAAATGATAAAGATGTTTATGCAGCTATTGACCTTGCTATAGAAAGACTTAAGAAATCACTTAGAAGACATGCCGATAAAATAAAAGGTCATAGAATTATGAGCTTTAAAGATATGGGAGAAGAAGCCGAAGCTGTTACCGATTTAAACACAGAAGAAGTTGAGATTGTTCCTATGGATCTTGTGCTTCATAAACCAATGGATTTTGATGAAGCTACTGATGCCCTTAGAGACAATAAAAAAAGACAATTCATAGTGTTTAACGACACCGAAGGACTTATGCGAGTCATGTACAAAAGAGCTGATGGAAAATTCGGACTTTATTAGCATGTAGAGTGTTGTTCGACTCAGCATTTAGTGCTTCTCTTGCACTGCATTTTAATGCTTGTCTCCCGACAACACCAAAAAATCTATATACCTACCAAATAAATGGTGTTGTGAGGACACAACACCCTACACAACACCCTACACTACATTTACCCTATTTTTAGCTCTTGCCACTACTTCTTCATCCTCAGCCATATCCAACCATTTAAATCTTTGACCACTTTGTATGGTACCATCAAGAATGTCTCCACTATCACGAAACTTCAGATCTAGTTTTGCAATATCAAAACCGTTGTTTGTTTGTGTAAATTGTTCCAGTCTATCTGTAGGGGCAGACCCCTGTGTCTGCCCGGGTAAACACAGGGATTTACCCCTACAATTGTTATTTGAATATAGATAACACCAACTCTTTAGTCCATTACGCCCTACTCTTCCTCTTAGTTGATGTAGGGTTGCCAATCCAAGCCGTTCTGCCCCTACAATGACTATAAGTGTTAACTTAGGCAGAGAGATTCCCACTTCAACCACGGTTGTAGCCAAAAGAATATTTCCTTTTTCTCTAAACTCGAGTAACACTTCTTCTTTTTGTTTATCTTTCCCGTGTGTGACATAAACATTCTCAAACTTATTTTCCCAAAATCCTCTACTCTCTTCTAATGACTGATAAGGTACTTCACTGCTCTCTTGAACCAAAGGATAGATGATAAGCACCTGATGCTCCTGAGCGATCTCTTCTTTTATATGTAAGAGAAGCACTGGAAAGTCTTGCTTACTGATGGTCTGGGTAAGTACTTCCCGTTCAAAAGGCGTTGTTGTTATAAGAGAGACATCAAGCAATTCAGAATCCATCATAGCTTGAGTTCTAGGTATAGGTGTAGCAGAGAACTGTATGAAGTGCGCTCTTTTTTCTGTGGCTGAGACCAATGCTTCAAGACTCTGTCTTTGTTTCGTGCCAAAACGGTGTTGCTCATCCACCATGACCAGTGCCGCTTGAGGCAGATCATCTTTGAAAAGTAAAGCATGGGTACCAATGATAAAGTCAGCATCCAGATAATCACCTTTATCTTTTCCCTGCATCACTAAAGCCACTTTGATACTTTTAGGTAAATGTTTACATGCTTCTTCATAAAGTTGCAAAGCCAACAGTGAAGTAGGCGCCATCAAAATACTTTTATATGGTAAGGCTATCATAACTGAAGCCAAGATGACCATCGTTTTACCTGACCCGACATCACCTACAACCATTCGTTTGGCAGCCTTGACATCTGTAGATAGATCTTTTTGTATCTCCAATATCACAGCATTCTGTTCATCTGTTAAAGTGAATGGTAATTTGGTGATGAAAGGGTCTAATTCTCCATGAAGTGCATGTAGTGCAGGAAAATCTGCACGTTTACCCCGTAATTTTTTTAAATGATTATAGGCTTCAACAAATTTTAGCGTTTGCACAAAATCTTTCTTGAAACTCCCCTCTTCATATATTTCCTCCATACTTTTTGGAAAATGCATATGTATAAGTGTTGCCACTTCTTTGGAATCTAAGCCTTCATTATAAAGGTTCTGTTCAGAGACATAAGCTTCTATGAGAGTAGAGATCTCACTCTCTTTGAGTACAGTTTTGTATTTAGGGGTTATTTTTCCTATTTGTTTGATGGATTTTGGCTGTGACATTTGAAGGTAGCCATTATACTCTTCAAGCTTCCCTTGTATCACATGACTTGAACCCACTTCAAAAAGTTTATGGTGATAGGGGGTGACTCTAAAAAAAGTAGAAGATAAACGTCTACCCGATCCTGTAAGATTAAAGGTCACACGAAGTTTACCTGCATAAATACTACTATCAACCACCTTAGCTTCAAGTGTAGCTATCTCACCTAACTCCAGTGTTGTAGAGAGTGTGGTATCATTGTAAGACGTGGGAATGATCAATGCCAGATCAAGTAGTGTATGGATTTTGAGTTTTTTAAAAAGTTGTTTGGCTTCTTCCACAGTGAACTCCGTTCAATTTATTTTTATTAAAGTTTATTTGTGTAAAATTATGCAAAGGGTACACAGAAGTGCAAGGAAGTCTCAATTCCTTACACCTTGTGAGATTTCTAAATCTGTGTTCTTTTGGCTCAAAGTATCTCTACTTTTTTTGCAATCTCTATAATTTAACCACATAAAAATGATTTTTACCACAGATGCCACAAGTGCCAATGCAGGAATAAAATCCATAATGCACCCTCTGTTCTAGATTTTTACCACCCACATATAAATGCCAAGCCCAAACCCTAAATAAAACAAAGTAAAAAACACTACCCCAGCGTAAAAGGGTACAAAATAATTATAACGGATTTTTAAAAGATGCTAGAAAAATATGTCATATTGACATATTATTTATATTGGTCGATGAACCGACCACTCATGGGATACATATTATTTCTTTTTAGATATTTCTTTCTTGGTAACGATACTGAAAGTAATGTCAGATAACTCAGCATGCGCTTTGATAAAACTGTTCACCTCATCTAAAGTCACAGATTCTATCTTTTTTAACTGTGCTTTCGCAAAACCAAGTGGTCTTCCATAGTAGAAGTCACTATATGCACGATTCAGTCTTTGTGAGAGTGTCTCTGTACGCAAAGGCTCGCTCCCCAGTAAAAACTTTTTGGTATCATCAAGTTCTTTTTGTGTGATACCCTCTTTTATAAAAGTATCTACCACACTCTGTATCAATGCTTTACCCTCATCCTGCGTACTAAGTTTTGTTTGCATATAGCCGCTCAAATATGAGACAGATTTAGTTCGTCTCAGTGAAGAATATACACCATAGGTCAGTCCTCGTTTAACACGGATCTCTTCCATCAGACGAGATCCAAAACCTGCCCCGCCAAGAAGGTACTCTGCAATTTTTGCTTTATACTGATCTTTTTCTTCATAAGAGTAATCAAAAGGCGCGCCAAAATAGATATAGGCCTGCTGCGTATCTTCATTGGTTAAGATGACTTCTTTTTTATTCGAAGCTTTTATTTTTTCTACCTCTGTAGTCTCTACTTTTGGGAAAAGTGACAGGATCTGACTAAGATAATTTTGCGCTTCTATAAGAGTAATATCACCGCCTACTACACCAATAGCATTGTTGTAACCCAAGTGTGTAGACACAAAGGTTTTAATGTCGCCCAGTGAGATATCTTTTACAGACTCTAGGGTACCGTCATACGCTCTTCCCAGGGCTTCCCCTTTGAAGAGTGTGGCACGTAAAGTACTTCCTGCGATGTAGTCGAAATCACTCTGTTTCTGTGTAAGCCATCCTATTTTCTGATGTTTTACCTGTTCGAGTGCCTCTTGTGTATAGTTTGGATCTTTCAAAAGTTCTACCAAACGTTCTACTGCATAAGGGAATTCACTTTTTAATGAAGAGACTTCCAAAATGAAACTCTCACGTCCTACATGTGCCCCTATATCTACAGCGTGTGCATCAAGTTTGGTTGCGAAACCCACAGACCCGTCTTTTGATGTACCTTCATTGAGTAGATTTGCTGCCATATCTGCCAGACCATCTTTTGTATTGCTCAAATGTCCTGCATTTTTAAATACCACTTGAATGGAGACAATAGGAATATACTTCCCCTCTTCAAATACAACAGGTATTTTTGTATCTTTAATGGTTATTTCGTTGAGGCTTGCTGCCATCAATGCTCCTTGTAATGCTAATAATAAAATAAATATTTTTTTCATATATACTCCTGTAGGTCTCTCGTTCCCATGCTCCCGCGTGGGAATGCATACATCAATTCAATAAACCCAAAAACGCTCTTAGCTAAACATACTCAAATATGCATTCCCACGGAAACCGTGGGAACGAGAGGTACGTATAATGTTAAAAATTCTCTAAGATATCATAAGCCGTATTCCGCTTTGCTGGTTTCTCACCCACATCGCGGATCAACTTTATCATCTCATCCTGATTCATCTCATTCTTTGCCCCAGCAGCTGAAACTACATTCTCTTCCATCATGGTCGAACCTAGATCATTTGCACCAAATAAAAGCGCCATCTGTCCGATATAAGAGCCTTGTGTAACCCATGAGCTCTGAATATTAGGAACATTGTCTAAAAAGAGTCTCGCCACAGCTAAGTATCTGAGATACTGATTTGGCGTGGTTTTAGTAATGGTCGGAAGTTCACGTTTAAGCTCTGTGTGGTCACTTTGATATGACCACATAATAAACGCTCTAAATCCACCTGTTTCATCCTGTAACTGCCGTACATAATCCCAATGCTCAACTATCTCCCGTATGGTCTCCACCGTGCCGTACATCATTGTAGCAGTAGACTTGATATCAAGCTTATGCGCCTGACGGTGCACTTCGAGCCATTGATCCTTATCGTGTTTTTTAGGAGCAATGATGTCACGCACCCTGTCAGAAAGTATCTCTGCACCTGCACCCGGTATGGAAGAGAGTCCTTTAGCTTTCAGACGACGCAATACTTCTGAAATACTGATCTTGGAACGGTTTGCAATATAGTCTATCTCAATGGAAGAAAAACCATGTATCGTTACTTGCGGGTACTTCGTTGAGATATGCTCAACTAGATCTTCATACCACTCTATCTCAAGTTTCGGATGGACACCACCCTGGAAGAGTATCTGTGTTCCACCAATGGCCAAAAGCTCATCTATCTTTTGGTCTATCTCATCAAAGGTCAAGATATAAGCATCTTCTTTCTTCTCATGTGTATAAAAAGCACAAAACTTACAGTCTACCCAACAAATATTCGTATAATTGATGTTTCTGTCGACAACAAAAGTCGTGACACCTTTAGGATGCATCTCTTGTTTACGGGCGAGTGCCATCTTCCCTAACGTTTTTAAATCTGCTTCTTCTATGAGTTCCACAGCTTCATCAATAGTCATACGTTGTGTCATGTTCTTTGTACGACTCGTCATTTAGTGCCTCGCTTGTATTGCATTTTAATGCTTATCATTTTAACCCCTGTAGGGTGCTGTGTCCCCACAGCACCAAATATATAACAGCGTGTTGTCAAGAAACAACACCCTACAGTTCTTTTCCTATAGCATCTAAAACACCATTGATAAACTGTGGTGACTTCTCATCTGCCAATGCTTTTGCAAGTTCCACTGCTTCATTAATGATAATAGCTCTATCTGTTTTGGCTACAATTATCTCATAAGCACCAAGTCTCATAATCGCTTTTTCAACTTTGCCAATGCCATCATAATCCCAATCCTTTAAATGTGACTGGATCTCTTTATCTAACATTTCAAGGTTTTCTACTGTACCTGAAAAAAGTGAATTTGAAAATTCTCTTTGTTTGTTACGGATCTTACCCTCTTCAAGTATCTCATCTGAAAAGTTTGCAATGTTCTCATTACCCAGATCAAAGGCATAGAGTAACCCTACAACAGCCGTACGTGCTTGATGTCTTGTTGCCATTTTATTTCTCTAGTTCAGTATATACATTCATAAGCTCAATAAGTCCTGCCATCGCTTCGCCACCTTTATTTCCTGCTTTTGTACCTGCTCTCTCAATCGCCTGTTCAATGCTATCAACTGTAAGGACACCAAATGTCACTGCTTTACCATGTTTAAGTCCAACAGTAGCCACACCTTTTGTTGCCTCAGCAGAGATATAATCAAAATGAGGTGTTGCTCCACGAATCACTGCACCCAAACAACATACAGCATCATACTTACCCGAAGCCAAAGCTTTGTCTAGTGCAAATGGTATTTCAAATGCACCAGGTACCAAGATAAGATCCAAGTTATCAACATTTCCACCATGTCTTGCATATACATCTTGAGCACCTTCTACTAGTCTATCTGTAATGAAGTGGTTAAATCTCCCATTAATAATCGCTACTTTTTTACTCTTATCTACTTGTAAGTTACCTTCTACTGTTGTCATATTTTTCCTTCTAATTAAAATTTTTAACTTTTGTTTCTCTCGTTCCATATCTCCTGATATGTAACGCATATATCAATCCAATATACAAAACTACTTGTTTAAACTATTGAACTCAAATATACATTCCCACGTAGAGCATGGGAACGAGTTAAAACTATTATTCTATAATAGTTCTGATCGCATCTATCTGTTTTACCAATGCATCAAGCTTTGTCAATTCAATCATATTGGGTCCGTCGCTTAAAGCGATGCTCGGATCAAAGTGCGTCTCAAAAAAGAACCCATCTACACCCACGGCTGCCGCTGCACGTGAAAGATAAGGAACCAATGCAGAATCACCACCTGATGTCGCTCCTCCGCTTGCTGGTTGTTGTACAGAATGCGTTGCATCAAATACTACAGGTGCAAACTCTCTCATTTGCTTCAACCCTCTCATATCCACTATAAGATTACCATAGCCAAAAGTAGATCCACGCTCTGTCAACCATACATTGTATTTTTTCGCATTTTCATACGATACTTCACCGTCAAAACCTCTTGTTTTAAGTACTTTAGCTACGGAATGCTCCATCGCTGCAGGTGCTAAAAACTGTCCTTTTTTAATGTTCACTACTGCTGAAGTCTTTGCCGCAGCAACAAGCAGGTCAGTCTGACGACATAAAAATGCAGGTATTTGAAGTACATCTGCTACCTCAGCTACTGCTGCTGGTTGTGTGTAATCATGCACATCAGTTAAGATCTTGTAACCAAACTGATCTTTGACCTCTTGAAGCATTTTAAGCCCTTCATCAAGACCTGGTCCTCTAAAAGAATCAAGGCTTGTTCGGTTTGCTTTGTCAAAACTCGCTTTAAAATAAAAATCTTTGGTGCAATCTTCATGATATACGTTTAATGACTCTGCAATTCTCATCACATTATCTCTGCTTTCTAAAACGCAAGGACCGGCTATAAGTATCATTTTATTCCTTTGGGAAGGGCTACAATTAACCCTGACAGTATTACCAAGAGTATACCCAAAACTGTCCAAGTATCAGGTATAGGATCCCCTAACATCACCCCAATGATGACTGCAAAGACAATATTACTGTAACTTATCGTACCAACTATCCCTGCCTTTGTTAATTCATAGGCTTTTGTCATCAACAATTGCGAGATGGTCGCAAAAATACCTACTGCGGTTACGTACCCCCACTCTACTCCCTGAGGCATTACAAATTCTGCAAACATCCAGTCAAAATCTTCTGACACATTCACATAAGGTGTGACAAGCATTAAAATAAGCGGAACAACTGTACCCACACCCATAAATGACATCACAATCGCCCGTGTATCGTAATACTTTCTAAGTTCACGAATGGAGGTATAGGCTAAAGCTGCGCCTATACCAGAAAAGATACCCAGTATGTCATACTTGTCAAATGTGCCACCTTCGGGTTGTGCTACTAAAACAATACCGGCAAATCCTATAACAATGGCAAGTAATGCACTTTTATGTAACTTTTCATTTAAAAAGAGATAGGCAAAGATGGCAACAAAGATAGGTGATGTTTTGTTATATGTTACGGCCTCACCCAGTGGAATATGTGCCATAATATAAAAATAGGCCAAGAGTGCTGCAAACCCCATGGAACCACGGAACAGGAGTAACCAAGGTTTTCCTCCTGTTTGTTTCAACGGCACTTTATAGATAGCGACCCCTACGATGATAACCCCAAAGATATTTCTAAAAAATGTAACTTCAACGGGAGGTAATACCTGAGAGACTACTTTTGCAAATCCACCCATGGCAGCAAATGAAAGTGAAGCAAGTAACATAAACAGGATACCTCTATCCATATTTTTAATTTTATCTTTCAACTGCATCCCTGTTTTTTCGCAAGTGTAGCATATTTAAAGTAATTGACTTTGTTTTACACTGCAAGATTATCTGACACGTTCTATCTTTGCATCTCCATATAACAATACATCTTTGATCACTGATTTTTCTATAAAGCCGTCTTTGGCAACTGAAAGCAGGATATCCCCTTTTTTCTTTCGAAAGTTACGTTGATGTATAAGTACTTTTGCATACTGTACCGCTGTATTTCCGAGATCTTTTTTATAGGCAGGGAGTTGTGCAGTGTTTGGAACAGTGATATATGCTTTTCCTTCTTGTTTTTCAAGTCCTACTGATCTAAACAGATAGGTCTTCCCTTTTTTCTTATTTTTAATGGCATTATTTAAATTAAAGTACAAAGTTAAAAGGTCATTTTTAGCATAGAATTTTAAGGTTTCTTTTTTATCTTTGACCAATTTACCCTTTTTCCACTCTCTTACTCGTTTACTCACTTTTTTGAGTTTGTGATCAAGTTTATACTCTTTAAGAACTCTCTTGCTTCCACGATTTTGTTTGATCGTATACAGATCACTGACCATCAGTCCGTTAACGATATGTCCTTTAGAAATATGCTGTTCTTCATGATTGTCCAAAATTAATTTTGCAATTCCGTGTACTTCCAGATCTGTAACCAATTCATAACGGTTGGATTTTTTTGTCATCCTTGTCTTAAGCATGGCCACTTTACCAAAGACGCCAAATGTACCGACATAATTGATCTTTGTTACCTGTGCAGAAGAAAAACTCACGAAAAAAACCCATAAAATACCCAACATAAAACTTTTACGTATCATCATCAAACCTTTATAATTGTTATTATATGAAATTTTACTATAATTCTATGGATAAAAGATGAAGGATAATAAAAAAATGCCAACTCAACAAACAATAGAAGATAATACAACGGTTACCCTCAACGTCATAGACGGATTAGATATGGGAATGAACGCTACTATACAGGAACTTCTTATTCCTGTGTATGCGAAGTTTCCATTTTTAGGCAATACATTTTTAGACATACCCTTGGCAAATCTCATAGCTGCGACACTCGTTTTTTTACTTTTTTTATATCTACGCAGACTCTTTACTACTATTGTCACGGTCATCCTTCACAAGCTTGCGAAAAAAACAGATAATTATTATGATGACAAGATCATTACGGCACTCAAGGGTCCACTCAGTTTTACCTTTATCATCATTGGGATGCATCTTTTTTTCTTACTTATTTTTAATGAATCCCAAACCATCAAACATATTTTAAGTACGCTTGTTGTTTATGTGGTATTTTGGGCCATACTTTCTATTTTAGAAGCGCTTCGTTCTGTCATTTATTCTATTACGGGTAAATTTAATCATGATTTTTCAGTAGAAATGGGAAACTTTATTCTTGCCATTATAAAAATACTCGTGGGTGGGATAGGTTTAGGTGCTATGCTTCAGGTTTGGGGTATTAATGTCACTGCATTGGTTGCTTCATTAGGGATCGGGGGGCTGGCTTTTGCACTTGCAGCAAAAGATACTGCTGCCAATCTCTTTGGTTCTTTTTCACTGCTTGCAGACAAATCCATACGTATAGGAGAGTGGATCAAAGTCGGTGGTGTGGAAGGAACAGTAGAGAGTATAGGCATGAGGACCACAAAGATACGTTCTTTTCAAAAATCGCTCATCACTGTACCCAATCATATCGTGGCAAATAATCCCATAGAAAACTTTTCACGTAGAGGCATTAGACGTATTAAGATGCGCATAGGTTTGACCTATAGTACAGATGGTGAAACGATGAACACGATCGTGCAGGACATTAAAAAAATGTTACAAGAGCATGCAGATATTTCTCAAAGAGATACTTTACTTGTCAACTTTGAATCTTTTGGAGACTCTGCTTTAAATATCTTTATTTATACATTTACCAGAACGGCTAACTGGGAACATTATCTTGATATACGTGAAGATATACACTTAAAGATCATGAAGATCGTTGAAGAAAATGGCTCTTCCTTTGCTTTCCCCTCACAATCACTTTATGTGGAGCAGATGCCTGAAAAATAGATATTTGACCCTAGTAGGGTGTTGTGTCCCCACAACACCTTTTAAATTCAAGACCTGATTTTAATTCAATATTCCAATTGGTGTTGTGAGGACACAAGCATTAAAATGCAGTGCAAGTGAAGCACTAAATGCTGAATCGTACAACACCCTACATTTTCTGCTATAATACGCGTAATTATTTAGAAAGAAAATCATCATGCAAGAACAAACACTAAAAAAAGTAGCCATCGTTGGTCGACCAAATGTAGGAAAGAGTTCACTCTTTAACCGTTTGGCAAGACAAAGAGATGCCATCACTTCCGACATGTCCGGTACCACAAGAGATGTCAAAAAACGTATTGTAACCATTTCTGAAAATCGTGACTTTGAAGTCCTTGATACCGGAGGGATAGATTACTCCTCTGAACTCTTTGCCAAAGTAGCAGCATTTTCACTAAGAGCTGCTGAAGAGGCAGATATCATCATCTATATGGTTGATGGGAAAACACTGCCAAGTGAGGAAGACAGAGAACTTTTCTATAATCTTCAGGCCATGAAAAAACCTTTGGCCCTCGTGGTCAATAAAATTGATAATGATAAAGAAGAAGAGCGTTACTGGGAATTTTTAGAATTTGGTGCAGATGCTACCTTCCCTATGTCGGTCAGTCATAACCGTTATTTTAATGATTTTTATGCATGGCTGGAAGAGCATATCCCTGCACCACAAGAGGAAGAAGGTCTTGTCCTTGAAGAAGATACAGAGATCGATCCTTTTGATGAGATCGTCCGAGATATCAACCGTGTCAAGGAAGATGAGATTGACAATAAAATACGTGTAGCGATCATTGGTCGTGTCAATACAGGAAAATCATCACTGCTCAACGCACTTTTGGGTGAAGAACGCTCTGTTGTATCAGATGTCGCAGGAACTACCATAGACCCTATCGATGAGATGATAGAGCATAATGAGCATGAGATCACATTCATAGATACTGCAGGTATTAGAAAACGCTCCAAAATCTTAGGCATCGAAAAATTTGCATTGACGAGAACCACGGAAATGCTCAAGAAAGCAAACCTCGTATTACTGATACTTGATTCAACCGTGCAAGTATCAGAACTAGATGAAAGAGTAGCTGGTCTTATAGAAGAACATAAATTAGCATGCCTTATTGTACTCAATAAGTGGGACATTAAAGAGGACAGAAGCTATGAAGAAGTAGTGGATGATATTCGCGATGAATTGAAATTCCTCCACTATGCACCTTTTATTACTATCTCTGCTAAAACAGGATTACGTGTCAATAAAATATTAGATCAAGTTGTCGATATTTACGGGCGCTATAAAAGACGTATCTCAACCTCTGACCTTAACGATACCCTGCGTGCTGCGATCAGAAGACACCATGTCCCTTCACATCATGGTGCTGTAGTCAACATAAAATTTGCAACACAATATGAGACCAAACCGCCAAAAATAGCACTCATCACCAACAAACCGGCATTTTTACACTTCTCCTACATACGTTACCTCGCAAACTTTTTCAGAGAAAAATTTGACTTTGAAGGAGTACCTTTGGACATCGTTGCACGAAAACGCGGTGAACGTTTTGATGATGAAGAAGAATTTTAGATAGATCTTCCCTCCATTTCTCATTTCTCATTTCTAATTTCTAATTCTCCTGCTATAATTGCACAAATTATAACAGGAGAGTCCATGCGTGTACTTACAGGAATACAAGCTTCAGGGAAACTGCATATAGGAAACTATTTTGGTGCTATGAAGCCGATGATTGAACTTCAAGAAGAGCATGAGCTTTTTACTTTTATTGCCAACTACCACTCACTGACAACATCAAAAGATGCAGCCACTCTGAAACAATACACGATCGATGCTGCTGTTGACTACCTTTCACTTGGACTTGACCCTGAAAAAACAACATTTTGGGTGCAGAGTGATATGCCTGAAGTCCTTGAACTCTACTGGATACTCTCAAAGTTTACCCCTATGGGTCTACTCGAACGTGCTCACAGTTACAAAGATAAGGTAGCTAAAGGTATCTCTGCGAATCATGCACTGTTTTCCTACCCTGTCCTGATGGCTGCAGATATACTGATGTTAGACACACAAAAAGTACCTGTAGGAAAAGACCAAATACAGCATGTAGAAATGACTCGGGATATTGCCATAAAATTCAACAATGAATATGGAGAGATATTTACACTGCCCGAACATATTGTCCAAGAGGATGTTGCTACCATCCCTGGTATAGATGGCCAAAAAATGTCTAAAAGCTATGACAATGCCATTGACCTCTTTATGGATGAAAAACCCTTACAAAAAAGATGTAACAAGATTATATCTTCTTCCACCCCTCTAGGTGAACCCTTAGAATATGAAGGAGACAATATCTATGCACTGGCATCACTCTTCTTAAATGAATCAGAAAAAATTGAATTGCAGACACGTTATAAAAGCGGAAAAGAAGGATATGGTCACTTCAAAAAATATCTCAAAGAACTTATTTGGGAGGAGTTGGGTGAAGCAAGAGAAAAACGTGCGTATTACCTCAACCATATGGATGAGGTAAATGATATCTTGGCACAAGGGGCCAAGAAAGCTAAAGCCATAGCACAAGCTAAAATGACTAAAGTCAAGGAAGCTATAGGATTACCGTAAAAGGTACCCTATAGACTGTCTAATGCAGCATCTATAGCCATACCTACTTCATCTACAATTTCTTCATGCTCTAACTTTTGAGGTTCACCTGAAGTGTCCTCTGCATCTGGTTTAGCTTCATCTAATTTCTCATCTGCAGCTTTCTCTGCATAATTTTCCAAGTTTTTCATATAACTTGATTTAGATTTATCTTCCACCACATCAGCTAGATCATCATTCGCTTCTTCAGATCTTACAGAAACCGTATTTGCTGTACTTTCTTTTTTTGCATCCACTTCAACATCAACATCTTCACCATAGTCTTCAAGACTTTCAAGATAATTTGCTTTTGTCTCTTGTTTCTTCTCAGTTACCGTGTAATCAATATCTTCTATCACCTGATCTTCTATCATGTTATACTGCACAATCAAATAAACAATGAGTAAAGACAAAAGCCCCACAAGTAATACCGCAAAGCTTTCTAATAAATTTTTCATTCCCTCGTCCTTTTATTGGTTTGTAACCGTTGTAAATCCTAGTATTTTCCACATCTGGATACCACCGCGATAATACAACATTTTATCTGCAGGATAGCCAAGTTCTAAAAATGTTTTGATAAATTCAGATGATTTGTCACACCACAACCCATTACAGTAAAAAGCGACTTCCATTGCTCTACTTGCATCCAACGAACCGTCAGGAGCTCTCTTCGCACCTAAGATATTTAGTATCTTTTCTACTTTAGTTTGATTGTCTTTTGTCTCTGCGGGAATATTAACTGCTGAGGGAATAGACTCTTTTCTGTAATCTCTTTTTGGTCGGAGATCAACAAGCAGTCCTTTTTTCTTATTACCTTTATTTACCATAAATTGAAGTAATTCTACCTCTCCTATAGTTGTAATATCTTTATGCATTTTGATAGGCTGTATATCTTTGCCTGGTCTATATGTTCTTGCATATTCTCCGGTAAGTTTATGTTTGGTATCTTGAATTCTGTGCACTTTGACCGCTTTACCTTTATGATACACATAAATATACGCCATATCCGGTGTAATTTTTACTTTATCATATTTCC
This sequence comes from Campylobacterota bacterium, assembly GCA_030595845.1. Classification (GTDB taxonomy): domain Bacteria; phylum Campylobacterota; class Campylobacteria; order Campylobacterales; family Sulfurovaceae; genus Sulfurovum. The sequence continues at coordinate 1,783 of JAUVCL010000001.1, read as the reverse complement.
CTGCCGTTGCAGATACTACCAACATTAATAGTAAGGCTATAATTCTCATTTTGTCTCCTTAGGCACGATAGTTGTTAAGCCCAGTAACTGCCATGACTGCATACCGCCACGGTAGTATTTCATTTTAGATTTTGGGTATCCCAATTCAATTAAAGCATTGATCGCAGTAGGTGACTGTCCACACCACGCACCATTACAATACAAAAGTATCGTTTTTGCATTGGCAAAATCCCACTCTCCATTTTTTGTATATTCTCCACCCAGATCTTTAAGTATCTTTTCACGTTCAGGTGTCTCAGACAAGAAAAGTTTAAAGGGGATATTTACCGCCGATGGGATAGCAGACTTTGCATACCAGTTTGCCAGTCTCGCATCAATAAAAAGTCCCTTTTTTTGAGAGATAAAATCTAAAACTTCAAGCTCACCAAACGTTTCAATACCATCACTTACTGTAAATGGTTCTATAAAAAATGGTGGAGAGGGGCGAGATGTTAATGCAAATGTATTTGTCAGATAGCTATCTTCTTCTTGTACTCTTTCAACTTTATAGGTTTTTCCATCAGCCTCAACTTCAACATAGGGCGTTCCTTCAACTATCTCTACAATGTTAGCATTGGCTATAAGCGTACTAAGTGCGAGAGCGGCCAAATAAGATAATCTCATTTTCTAACTCCTTGATTTATATATAATGATGTAAAAAGTATAGGTGTATACTCTTTTAGACGCTAAGGATTATTGATACAATAAACACTTATACATTCATTGGTAGTCTTGCAAACTCGTATGAGTTCCATAACTTTCCGTATTTACTTCACAGTAAACTTGGCTTTTTCAATACAGTATAACCGTATATAATTATTCTAGCATAGTTAAACTTTATAGTATTCTATTGTTAGACTAAGATAGTTAAAAATAATTTTTTATAATAGTAAGTGAAGTAACACTTATAGTGAAGATAAGCTATGCTGTAGGTATTTCTATCTTGTGTAGTGTTACATAAGTATCAAGAATATCATTGATAAGATGCTCTTGGATATCTCCTGTTCTATGAATATGGATAAACAGATCACCTACATTATGATGGCCTTTAGATTCTCCTAAAAGAAGGAGATGTTTTGCAATCGCATGACCTGTATGGATAAGCTTCACATTGGACTGCATAATATCTTCGATCACATGACTGACTAAAGGATAATGCGTACATCCAAGAACAATGGTATCTACATTATTCTCTTTCATAGGGATCAACCAGTTCTCTAATAAGATTTTTGTCTCCAAACTATGCGTTTTCCCCTCTTCTATCTGCTCTACCAGTCCAGGACAAGCCTGTTCAAAAAGTGCAACATCTTTTGTACTGGAAAGTATATTTGCAAGTTCCTGATATTTGGTACCTTGCAGTGTAGCAGGTGTTGCAAGTACACCGATCTTACCCGTATCAGTCTGTTCAATGGCAGGCTTGATCCCAGGTTCTGTTCCGATAATGATCAAGGAGGGGTACATTTCACGTAAATGTTTAATGGCAGAAGAAGTGGCAGTATTACAGGCTAAGATAAGTGCCTCTATCTGATAGGTATCGATGAGATATTGCGTGATATTCAGGGAGTATTGTAAGATCTCTTCTGGTGTTTTTTCACCATAAGGCGCATTTTTCGTGTCTGCGACATAAAAAATTTCAGCACCTTTGATCACTTTTGTCATAGCTTGAACAACTGTCAATCCACCAAGTCCAGAGTCAAAGACACCTATCTTTAATTTCTCATTCCTCATTCCTCATTCCTCATTT
>JAUVCL010000025.1 GCA_030595845.1 Campylobacterota bacterium | reverse complement strand
TGTTGAAATAGGTGCAAATTGTGCCATAGACAGAGCAGTATTTGGAACCACATATATACGCAAAGGAACAAAACTAGATAACCTCATACAGATAGCGCATAACTGCGATGTTGGGGAACACTCTTTATGTGCAGCGCAAGTAGGTCTTGCCGGTTCAACTACTTTGGGAAGAAATGTTGTAATGGGTGGGCAAAGTGCTACAGCAGGACACTTGGAAGTGGGGGCTTTTGCAACCATAGCAGGTAAAGGTGGTGTGACAAAATCACTTGAGGGTGGTAAAACCTATGCTGGTTTCCCTGCTATTGAACATAAAACGTGGTTAAAAATGCAAGCAAAAATTGCAGGACTGTTAAAGCGTAAAAAATAGTTAGTTATTTGTGATATAATAATTTTACAATTGAGATAACTGAGCCAAAGGTGAAGCTTCAGTGAGAGGAATTGAGTATGGGCTTTGCCCATACTCAAGGAGAATATTTTAAATAAAAAAGGAATTATAATGAGCGGAACTGTAACTAAAATAGACGAAATGACATTAAGTGGAACAAAAGACGGAAAGATTTCTATCACCACAGTAAATCAACCTTATGGTCCAAAGAGTGAAAGCGTAGCAAGTATTGGTATCTCTCTTCAGGCAGGGTCCGAAGAGCCAGATTGGAAAGTACATATTCCTAAAGCAAATATTGATGCGGTGATCGAAGCATTGACAGAAGCCAAAAAAAGTTTATAGTTAAAAAAGTTTATAAGTTTAACGAGAGAGAAGTATAGGGGCTATGCCCATACACTTCTTACTCATCATGCATCATGACTTTATATTGGTCTAATGCTCTTTGCATTAAATCTGGATCAGGAATCTTTCTTCCTGCGATATATCCGATGATATTACCCTCATTATCTAACTTGGGTTTGATCCATACCACTACGAGATAGTATTTACCCTCAGCCGTCATATTTTTAACAAAACCTTCCCAGTAGTTTCCACTTTTAATGGTTTCCCACAAACCTTTGAATGCAGCTCTTGGCATGTCAGGGTGTCTGTTGATATTGTGTGGTGCACCGATAAGCTCTTCTTTTGTATAACCAGTTAAAGCTCTGAATTTACGGTTTGCATAGGTGATGATACCAGCGGTATCAGTTTCTGTGATCATGACACCACCATCAAATGGTACTTCTACATCTACGGGGTCAGGTTTAGTAATTTCTTTCCCTGTAATAATGTTTTTAATCGTCTTGCCCATTTTTTCTCCATATGATTGTAAATTATTAATAAAAGTGTTTAGACAGAAAAAGTAGAAATATGTTCTGCAGTTTGGCAATCTTCGGGAGACCCATAACTTTCTGTCCTCACTTCACAGTGAGTTTAGCCTGTTTGATATTATAAGTAATATAGTATCAATGTATTGCTTATATTGACATAATACTTTATATTATATAGGGTATTTAATCATATTTTCGACATACTTTGCTACAATTACAAAATTAAGATAAAGGGGTATTTCTTGTCTATTTCAGAAACTATCAAATCACTTTTAGAACAACGTATACTTGTGATAGACGGTGCAACCGGTACACAAATACAAAACTTGGAAATCCCTCCTGAAGCTTGGCTTGATGAAAAGGGTGCAGATCAGGAAGGGTGTAATGAACTACTGAATGATACGGCACCTGAACTGATGAGAAAGGTGCATTATGCTTACGCTAAAGCAGGTGCAGATATTATCAAAACCAATACCTTTGGAACCATGCCATGGGTCCTTGATGAATATAACATGGGAGAACGTTGTTATGAACTCTCTAAAAAAGGTGCCCAGCTTGTTAAAAGTGTTTGTGAAGAATTCTCCACACCGGAACAACCCCGTTTTGTTTTAGGGTCTATAGGGCCGGGGACAAAACTGCCTTCTTTAGGGCACATTCATTATGATGAAATGTTTGAAGGCTATAAACTTACAGCACTTGGACTCATAGATGGTGGATGTGATATCTTTATGCTTGAAACCTGTCAGGATCCTTTGCAGATCAAAGCAGCGCTTCATGGATGCGAAGCGGCGAATGAAGAGAGAGGGATAAAACTGCCTATTATGGTCTCTGTGACCATTGAACTTTCTGGTTCTATGCTCATTGGGACGGATGCGACGACTATTGTGACCATTTTGGAACCGTTTGATATATTGTCATTAGGCTTTAACTGTGGTACCGGGCCTGATCAAGTCAAAAAACATTTAAAAACACTTTCAGAACTCTGTAGTATTCCTATTTCTGTCCATGCAAATGCAGGACTTCCTCAAAATAGAGGAGGGTATACCTATTACCCCATGGGGCCAGATGAATTTACAGCTAAACAGCTTGAATTTACAGCCTTTGATGGTGTAAGTTTTCTGGGTGGTTGTTGTGGTACAACGCCTCAGCATATTCATGCGCTGAAAAAGGCTGTGGGAGCGTTAAAGCCTAAAAAACCTTCGGGGTCTATTGAACCGTCTATCTCGTCACTTTTTAACACTACGGAACTTTTTCAAGAACCTGCGCCATTACTCATAGGAGAGCGTTCAAACTCTACGGGTTCTAAGGCATTTAGAGAACTCATCATCGCTTCTGACTATGAAGGTACACTGACCGTTGGACAAGCGCAGGTACGTGATGGTGCGCACTGCCTTGATGTCAACGTGGAGTTTGCAGGGCGTGATGGTGCAGTAGATATGCAAGCTATCATGGAGCTGTATAACCAAAAAATCCCACTTCCCCTAATGCCAGATGCTACACGTGTACATACAATGGAAGAAGGGCTCAAATGTATAGGTGGAAAGTCTATCATCAACTCAGTAAACCTTGAAGATGGTGAAGAAAAGTTTCATGCCATATGTAAACTGGCTAAAAAGTTTGGTACAGCTCTTGTTTGTCTTACCATCGATGAAGTCGGGATGGCCAAGACCAAAGAGGACAAAGTCGCTCAAGCTGAACGCATGTATGACATGGCGGTAAACGGGCATGGTCTAGACCCCCGAAATCTTATCTTTGATATGCTTACATTTACTGTAGGTTCGGGAGATTTGGAGTATCGTGATGCAGCTATTCAAACACTTGAAGCTATACGCGAATTACACATTCGTCACCCTGAAGTGGGTTCAACACTAGGGCTTTCTAACATCTCCTTTGGGCTAGATATAAATGCAAGACGTTATCTAAACTCTGTCTTTTTACACCACTGTTTACAGGCAGGGCTTACGACGGTGATTATCAATGTGAAGCATATCATACCACTTGTTAAAATGAGTAAGGAAGACAAAGCCATTTGTGAAGAGTTGCTTTTTGCTCCTGATGATCAGTCACTTTTTAAGTTTATAGATCACTTTTCAGATGCCGTGATAGATGATGAGGCAAACGATGAAGAGTACGAAGCTATGAGTGAAGAAGAGAAGATAGCAAGGCTTTTACTCGACGGTGATAAAGACCGTATGATACCTCTAGTAGAAGGGGCAAGACACAATATAGAACCAGACCGTATAGTCAACGAAATACTGATAGATGCTATGAAAGTGGTAGGAGAACTCTTTGGTTCGGGACAGATGCAGTTACCTTTTGTGTTGCAGTCAGCAGAAACCATGAAGACAACGGTGGATTACCTAAACCCATATCTTACTAAGCAGGTGAAAGACACAGATACTACACTAGTCATAGGCACGGTAAGGGGAGATGTGCATGATGTGGGTAAAAATCTTGTGGACATCATACTTTCAAATAACGGCTTTAAAGTAGTCAATGTAGGGATAAAAACAGACCTGCAAGAGTACTTGGATGTGGTAGAACGCCAGTCTATCCAAGCTATAGGTATGTCGGGGCTTTTGGTGAAGTCAACAGCTGTGATGAAAGACAACTTAGAAGCTATGGCTGAGATGGGTATGACTATTCCTGTACTGCTTGGTGGTGCAGCACTCACAAGAGCCTTTGTCGATGATTTCTGTCGACCTATCTACAAGGGGCCTATCTTTTACTGTCGTGATGCTTTTGATGGGGTTATATCTATGTCACGCATTGAAAAATACAATGAAGACATCGATAATGGGCTTTTGGTTGAGCTAGATACACGTATGGCGGGTGATATGAAAGAACGTGTTGAAAAGGTAAAAAAAGAAATTATCATCCCTCCTTTTGCTGAACTTAAAATGCCAGAAGCTCAAGCAGTACCCACACCACCATTTTGGGGTAGACGTGTGTTACAAAAAGAGGACTTGGATCTAGACATGATATTTAACTGGGTGAACCAACGAACGGTCATCAAGTTTCACTGGGGATACAAGTCTAAAGGTATGACAAAAGAGGAGTACCAAAAACTTCTTGACAAAACAGTTTACCCTGCTTATGAGCGTTTAAAACGAGAGTTTATAGAAAAAGATCTGTTTGAACCTACCATCATTTATGGCTACTACCCTTGTAGAAGCAGTGACCAGGAGTTGTACCTTTTTGATGAAAGCCAAGGCTGGAATGTAGATGCCAATGCCAACCGTGAGCCTTTAGACAAAGTCATAGGTAATGCAATAGGTACTTTTTCTTTCCCTCGGCAAGGCAGAAAGCCACACCGTGCACTAAGTGATTTCTTCCATCATGACAGACATGATGTCATGCCTCTTACCTGTGTAAGTGCTGGAGCTAAGTTCTCAGCCTATGAAAAAGAGCTTTATGATGCAGGTAAATACCTGGAGTACAACATGGTACACGGCTTCTCAGTAGAACTTGCAGAGGCATTAGCAGAAGTAGCCCATAAGCAGATACGCCTGGATTTAAACATCGCAGACAAAGAAGGTTCATCATTACGTGATGTACGTATGAACCGTTATCAGGGTGCGAGGTATTCATTTGGCTATCCTGCCTGTCCAGACTTGGAGCAGAGTAGGTTGATATTTGATTTGTTAAAGCCGGAAGAATTTGGTATAGAACTCTCCGAGACTTTTCAGATACATCCGGAGCAGAGTACTACTGCGTTGGTGGTGCATCACTCTAAAGCTACTTATTATTCGGTGTAAATATTAACGCATTACCATGTTTTACGTGGTAATGCATATTTTCTTGTTCAACAGCTCCTGCTGTTGAACCTCTATCAGACTCTAAAACATAAACATATTTCAATATACATGAGACCGGTTTTTACAAATCTCCATAATCTAAATCATTTCTCCATTTCAACTAGTATTACATATCATTCTGTCTAATGAGTAGCAATCAGTATATTTTTTTCTGATTAGAATAAGTGAATAATAGTGCCTAATAAGCTAAAATTAATTCATTAACTTTTATAATATATATTGGTAGTAAATAATATTAGGAGTGTGTTAATGAAAAAAGTTTTAATTGGGTGTATGTTGTTGAGTAGTTTTGCGTTTTCGGATATGAAGAGTGATCCTGTAAGTGTGATGACTATGCGTGGATATGAATCAGCTATGGCGAGGATAGAAAAAGGGTTTTTACGTAATAATTTAAATATGGTTAAACTTGGGGCGAATAATCTTAAACAAAACAGTAAAATGATTGATTCTTTTATGATTGAATCTGATAGTAAAGATTTTGATGCGAAGGCTTATGCGTCTAAAGAAGCTAGTGCACTAGAAGATTTAGCAAATCAAATTTTAACAAAATTTGAAGCAGGTGACAATGATGGGGCAAGAAAAGCATTTGATAAAACACTGACTAGATGTCTTGCGTGTCATAGAATTATTAGAAAATGGTAATTTCACTTCTTCCATAATGGGTAGAAGTAGAGAATAGTATTTTTTTTCTTGCATTATTATATGCATACTGATGTTATATATACTTAAATATATAACATCGGCTACATTAGGATCTGTTCCCACCATGTACCATATCTGAGATGATATTCTTTTCATCTCTATTTTCGGCGATTATTGCACCTATGATGTGTAGCGGTACAAAAATCAGGATCGTATTAAAAACAAGTTCATGTACTTCTTTAATATCGTGAGCCGTCTCTTTTAAAAGTCCAAGTTCTTCATAAAAATGAATCACCAATCCAGAAACAGCCATAAATGTGAGGATAGCATAGATTCCAATATACCCGAGTTTTACCATTTTTTTATGTAGGGTTTCTTTCTGAATATTTTGATAGTTTTGTTTACCACTTTGGGTAAAGAAAAGTATCATCCTCCAAAGAAGAAGTGCTGTTAAAGCATAACCTAAGATGATATGCCACTCCCACATAGGCGCACGGATAGCTTTGGCTAAAACTTTTGCCTGTGCTTCGGTGACAGTTAGGTCTATTTCGGCTAGTTTTTGAGTGAGCAGCTCAGAGTTTGTTCTCCAAGATAAAAATGTTTTACGTAAAAAAACAGTACCTAACATGCCTAAAACCACTGCAGCATGGATCCAGTGCCAAATTCTAAAATCTAAACGCCATTTTTGCATAATTTATCCTTGTGATAGAATGAATAGTATATTATAGCGCATAAAAAAGGATATATTTATGGAATTAGAAAAAGGGTTGTACCGACATTATAAAGGAAACATGTATGAAGTGTTTATGACTGCACAACACTCTGAGACTGAAGAGTGGATGGTGGTATATAAGGCTTTGTATGGTGAAGAGGGGATGTGGGTGAGGCCTTATGAAATGTTTGTAGAGAAGGTAGAAATGAAAGGAGAGCCTGTGCCTCGTTTTGAATATGTAGGGTGCGTTTGCTAACGCACCCTACGGTTATATACCTTCCATTACTTTTGCATTAAAACTCACAAGATTCTCTCCTGAAAACTTAAAAAACAATTCTATAGGGCAGCAGCATACTTCGCAGTCTTCTATATAGTCTGAAACTTCTTCTGTGTTGTCAAGTATCATGGAGATGCGTTCCCAACAGTAGGGGCAAGTGAAAAAGTGTTCCATTACTTCTCTTTCTTTTTAAACAGATTGGTAAACCAGTTAGTCATGCCACAACCTGTGCTACTGCATCCCTGTTTCTGATTTCTTACGGCTATGATGTTGCGCATCAGCAGTGCAAAGAATCCAAGTGCAATGATGAGTTGTACGAATCCTGCCATCCATTGGTGTTGCATAAAACTTTGAACGGAAAGTACAAACATGACTAAGGTAACGATGAGGCACATGGTAAATCCTATTTTTTTCAAATTATAGTACAATCATATAAAAAACAGGACTTTCATTATGTCAGCTATTATTGACCACTTTCAAACCCTCACCCAAATCCCACACTGTAGTAAAGAAGCCGACAAGCTTTTGGAATTTTTAGTGGATTTTGCAAAAGAGAGAGACTATACTGTAGAAGTAGATGATGTTAAAAATATCTTTATCTCAAAAGGTCTGCCTGTACTTTGTCTTCAAGCGCATTATGACATGGTCTGTATGGGCAAAGCACCCGTATTGGAAACGTATGTAGAAGATGGATGGATGCGAGCTAAAGACTCATCTTTAGGTGCAGATAACGGTATGGCTATTGCGATGATGATGCAACTGATGGATGAAGGGTTAGATTTGGAGTTTTTATTGACTTCAGATGAAGAGATAGGGCTTATTGGAGCTAATGAAGTCTCTTTTAATTTAAAGAGTATGTATATGTTGAATCTGGACTCTGAAGATGAAGCTGAGGTTTACATAGGTTGTGCAGGTGGTGCAGACCTAGTAGCCTTTAAAGAAGATTCTTATGTAGAAGGTCAAGGTACCTGTTATGAAGTGGCAGTTAAAGGATTGAAGGGAGGACACTCCGGTGTAGATATAGATAAAGGGATACCTTCTGCCATTAAAGTCCTTGCCAAGTACTTAGTGGGCAATGATGTGACACAATTGGCATCTATTTATGCGGGGGAGCGTCGTAATTCAATTCCTGCAAATGCCGTAGCCATCATAAGAAGTGAAAAAATGTTGGAGGATGACGGTGAAGTGACAGTAAAGGTGTTAAAAGAAGAACCCAAAGTGTTAAAAGAGGGTAATAAGATCATCACCTTCATAGATGTTTTTAGACATGGTGTACATGCTATGGATGAAGAGCTCAATATACCTAGTATGAGTATCAATCTTGCCATTATTACAGCCGATGAAAAAGGTGGCGTTAAGATAGAAGTTTCTGCCCGTGCCATGGCTGCAGCAGAGTTGGAATATATGACAGCAGCAACAGCAGAGTTATTTGAATTTTATGGATTTTCTGTACAGATAGAAGACAAATACCCCGCATGGAAACCTGATATTTCTGATTTTACCAACTTGGTAAGCCAAGAGATGAAAAATGTGTTTGGAAGAACAAAAATGATGGCTATACATGCAGGGCTTGAGTGTGGTGTTATTGCGGAGAGATACCCGGCCATAAAATTCGCATCCATTGGTCCAACCATACGTTATCCGCATTCCACAAGAGAGATGGTGAAACTTGATTCTGTGGAGAGAACGTATCAAGTTTTAGAAAATATTATTAAAGTTGTTTGATTTATGATATAAATCAATTTCCCAAGGGTTTAAAAGGAGTAAACTAAAGGATTATAGTAAACATTTAAGGAAAAACATGAAAACAATATTCCAGGATTTAGAGTATTTACACAAAGAGGTTAAAGACAAAAAAGCAAAAAGTATTATTAAAGAACTTGAAGAGAATTTCCATCTATTGAAAACCAAGAGTGGACTTACTCAATTGATGAATAAAAAGAAACTTGCAAAAATTACACGTAATGTTGCATATGAAAATGAGTTAAAATCATTACAGGTTGAGCTTATCAAGTTACAAAACTGGGTCTATGATAATGACAAACGTGTCATGATCATTTTCGAAGGGCGTGATGCCGCCGGTAAAGGAGGGGCTATCAAACGTTTTACTCAGTATCTTAACCCAAGAAAGTTTAGAGTGGTTGCCTTACAGAAACCTACTGAAGTTGAAACGGGACAGTTCTATTTCCAACGTTATTTCCAGCATTTACCAAATCCGGGTGAGATCACTTTCTTTGACCGTTCTTGGTATAACCGTGCCATCGTAGAGCCTGTCTTTGATTTTTGTACACCTGATCAGTATCAAAAGTTTATGAAAGAGGTTCCCGAAATTGAACATGCATTAGTTGATGATGGAATTATTCTTATTAAGTTGTGGTACTCCATTACCAAAGAAAATCAGAAAAAAAGATTTAAAGAACGTATGACTAATCCTCTTAAGCACTGGAAACTAAGCCCAGTAGACCAAAAAGCACAAGAGATGTGGGATAAGGTGACCTACTATAAAGAAGAGATGTTCTCTCGCTCACATACAAGTTATGCACCGTGGGTCATCGTTGATAGTAATGATAAGAAGAGAGCAAGATTAGAATCTATACGTTATGTACTTTCGAAAATAGATTATGAAGGTAAAGAGGATGCTAAAATCAATCTTCATCATGACCCTGAGATCGTTGAACGTTATCACAGAATCTCACATAATGAGAATTAAACTTTAAAAGTCTGAGTGGTTTTACAATGTGCTTCCATGAAGCACCCCTCACATTCAGGCTTAAGTGCTTTACATTTGTATCTGCCAAAAAGCACCATTGCCTGGTGCAGTAAGTGCAGGTCTGTTTTGAACTTTTTACTTAACTCTTCTTCACATTTTATAGCTGTCTTTGCATCACTTAACCCAAGGCGATGTGCAACTCTGTATACATGCGTGTCTACAGCCATTAGGTTTGCTCCTGCATACTCTATCATCACAACATTGGCTGTTTTTTGTCCTACACCTGCAAGTTTAACCAGTTCATCTCGTTCCAATGGGATTTCATTTTCATAATTTTCTATAACAGACTGTGCCATTTTGATGAGGTTTTTGGCTTTATTGTTAAAAAATGAACAAGTGTTGAGGTAGGACTTCACCTGATCCAAGTCGGCATTGGCGAGAGAAATAGGGTCAGGATAGGCTTCAAAAAGAGCAGGCGTTATAATATTGACACGTTTATCTGTACATTGTGCAGAAAGCATGACAGAAATGAGTAACTCATAAAGATTTCGATACTCCAATTCAGTGACGGAGTCAGGATAGTTTTCAAGAAAGATACTTTTGATCTCTTCAATCTCTTTTTTAGTTGCTTTTTTAATTTTTAGTACTTTTTTTGTTTTTGCCATTTTTTATACCTTGCTCTAAATGTAATAAGACTAAAATATTACCACATTAATGAATGATTTACCCAAGAGGGATATACTTCTTCTTAAATTTAAATAATTAAGGATTATTAAAAATGTTAAAATTAGCAAAAACTTCACTACTGGCTGTTACTGTAATGGCTACTTCTCTTGTAGCATCAGACATACTTGTTACAGTAAATGGTAAAAACATTACTAAACAGGATGCTCAGGCATTTGTTACGGCATCTGCACCTAAAGCAATTTTTGCACAACTTGAAGCTTCAGAAAAAAGAATGGTGACTGACAGACTGATAGAAAAACAGCTTTTTACTGAACTTGCAGCTAAAGAAGGAATTGATAAAAAACCTGAATTTAAAAGAAATATGGACAAGATCAAAGATGAACTTCTTGTGAATATGTGGATGAAAGAACAAATGGATAATGCCATGGTTAGTGACAGTGAAGCACAGGCTTTTTATAAAAAGAATGCTGACAAGTTTATGGGTAAAGCTTCTATGCATGCAAGACATATCTTAGTGGAAAAAGAAGAAGCAGCTCAAGATATTATTGCAACATTAAAAGCATTAAAAGGTGAAGCATTAAAAACAAAGTTCATTGACTTGGCTAAAACGAAGTCGACTGGTCCTTCTGGTCCAAAAGGTGGAGATCTTGGTACTTTCGCCAAGGGGCAAATGGTACCAGAGTTTTCAAAGGCTGTCTGGGCATTGGAGAATGGTCAAATAACAATGATTCCAGTTAAAACACAGTTTGGTTACCATGTGATCTACCTTGAAACAAAATCAGAAGCAGCGGCTACTCCATATGAACAGGTAAAAGATAAGATCATTACTTCATTAAAGCAACAACAATTTAGTGCTAAAATAACGCAGGTTGCCAAAGAACTTAAAAGCAAAGCTAAAATAGTTGAAACAGCAACTGAGGCTAATACAACAAAAAAATAATCTGTATTGGTAAAAGAGGGGAAGTAATATGAAGAAATTATGTGTTTTGTTAGGGCTGTCATTGACAGTATTGATCAGTCCGGTATCTGCAGATGCATTAAAGAATTCTTTAACAAATATGTTAAACGAAAAAGAAACATCATCGATGGTGGATCTAGGTAATATAAACCTGAATGGAAAACCAAAACCAGTACAACAGGTAAGAAAAACGAGATCCAGTAAAGCGGTCATTGCTACGGTAAATGGACATAAGATCATTAAGAAACAGGCAGATGATTATCTTAAAAAACGTACACAGGGCAAAGTAAGCAACTTTGATGCTATAGCTCCTGAACAACAAAAAAGACTTGTGTATGAATTATCTCTTCCTGTACTTGTTTTGGATGCAGCTAAAAAAGAGTTGAGTGACATAGAAAAACAGGCAGTATATACACGTACCTGGATGAAAAAAGAAGCGTTAACAACTACAATTACTGACGAAGAGGCACTAATAGCCTATAATCAGATCACAAAACAAGCACAAGAGAATAATGCAACAGCTCCTGTACCTCCTTTTGAAAGTGTAAAAGATAAACTTAAACTTCAAATGATGGAAAAGACTATCGTAGGTAAATTGATGAAAGATGTAGAGATCAAAGTACTGTAAAAAACTGTATCAATCAATACTTGGCTAATTGTGGGTAAAATACCTACATTATTATATAAATACAAAGGAACATAAAGAATGAAAAAACTTCTTCTTATTTTAGGATTAACATTAGGTGTTACAAGTACATATTTATCTGCAGCGACAGCAGCAACAGTGAACGGTATGGAAATTACTGTTGATGAAGCCAATAATGCACTTAACAAATTAACGCAAGGTAAAATGACTTGGGAGAAACTCGAGGAAAAGGGCAAAACACAACTTATTCAAATGATGGCACCGGCAAAACTGGTAGCAGCTGAGTCTAAAAAAGCTTTGACCGATAAAGAAAAAGAAGCTGCACTTGCAGGTTTTTGGATGCAGAAAAAGATGTCAGAGGCACAAGTGTCAGACAAAGAAGCAAAAGATGCCTACACAAAGATGGTAGATGCAGCCAAAAAAGCAAATAATAAGCAACAAATACCAGAGTTTGAAGCAGCCAAAAATAGTATTAAGATGCAACTTGCACAAGAAAAAGTGGTAGGTGTATTAATGAAAAGTGCAAAAATAAAAGTAAAATAATCCTATAAAGAGGTAGTGGTAAATGTCTACAAAAGTACTAGATGTCGTAGAAGCAGGTGTAGTGACGGGTGATGATCTTCAAAAATTGTTTAAGATCGCAAAAGATGAAGGCTTTGCACTTCCTGCAGTCAATGTAGTGAGTACAAGCTCCATAAATGCTGTCCTTGAGGCAGCTAAAAATGTGAATTCACCTGTTATCGTACAGTTTTCCAATGGTGGTGGTGCCTATTATGCAGGGAAAGGTTTACCTTCTGCCCAAGCAGCTATTTTAGGTACAATTTCTGGAGCTCAACATGTACATGCTGTTGCGCGAGCCTATGGTATACCTGTAGTACTTCATACTGACCATGCAGCAAGAAAGTTACTCCCCTGGATCGATGCACTGCTAGATGCAAGTGAAGCACACTTCAAGGTACATGGTATTCCTCTTTTTTCTTCACATATGATAGATCTCTCCGAAGAGCCTATAGAAGAAAATATTGCTACATGCAGGGAATATCTTGAACGTATGTCTAAAATGGGTATGACACTTGAGATAGAGTTAGGTGTTACGGGTGGTGAAGAAGATGGCGTAGACAATACAGATATTGATAATTCTTTACTTTATACACAACCTGAAGAGGTAGCCTATGCTTACGAAGAACTCTCCAAAGTATCTGATAGATTCACAATCGCAGCTTCTTTTGGAAATGTTCATGGTGTCTATAAGCCGGGTAATGTGAGTCTTACGCCAAAAATATTGGATAATTCACAAAAATTCATAGAAGAAAAGTACAATACGGATTCTAAACCAGTTTATTTTGTCTTCCATGGTGGTTCAGGATCTGAACTTTCAGATATTCGTGAAGCTATCTCTTATGGTGCAGTAAAAATGAATATTGATACAGATACGCAGTGGGCATTCTGGGATGGTATTAGAGGATATGTGGCTGAAAATCATGACTATTTGCAGGGGCAGATAGGGAATCCTGATGGTGAAGATAAGCCTAATAAGGGGAAGTATGATCCTCGTAAGTGGCTTCGTGCAGGTGAGACTTCAATGGTGGCTAGACTTGAGCAGGCTTTTGATGCTTTGAATTGTATTGGACGTAACTAAAGTTTATCTTTGATTGATTTCCTTTTATTCTAATCGTGGCGTTGTTATTTTCGTCATTTTTTTAGAAAAAAACGAAGCAAAAAAATCGTCACCCCTCTCAAATCGCTCTGCTTACAAGGGTGTTCTGGGTGACAAGGCACACTTCGTGTGATTTAATGAGGAGGGTTGGTTTGATTTTTGAGTCTTCTCCTATTGAAAAATATACTTTTGAAGGTCACTCTTTTTATTTAAAGCGAGATGACCTTCTCCATCCAGACTTCTCTGGAAATAAAGCCCGTAAATTTTACTATTTTCTGCAAAATGATTTTCCAGATGTAAAGAAACTTGCTTCTTATGGTTCTGCGCAATCTAATGCAATGTATTCACTCTCTGTTTTGGCAAAAATGAAGGGCTGGAAGTTTGAATATTATGTAGAGCATATAGCTGAGTATTTGAAAGAGAATCCTCATGGGAATTATAAAGCTGCGTTAGAGAATGGTATGGAGATTTTTGTAGGTCGGGGTGTCCCCACCCCGCCAAATAAAAAAAAATAATTTATAGAAGAAGGTGGACGACAGAAAGAAGCTGAATATGGTATAAAAGTTCTAGCACAAGAGATTGTTGATTGGCAAAAAAAGAATAATATCCAAGAATTAAATATCTTTTTACCGGCTGGTACAGGAACAACAGCGATGTTTTTATCTAAGGCTTTTGTCGGGGAGGGGACACCTCGACCTACAGTGTATACTTGTCCTTGTGTAGGAGATAGTGGGTACTTAAAAAAGCAGTTCTTTGAGTTGGAAAAGGATGAACGATATCATCCGAGTATATTAACTTTAGAAAAAAAATACCATTTTGGAAAACTTTATAGAGAAAATTACAAAATTTGGATAAAATTACAACAACAATCGGGAGTGGTCTTTGACCTCCTTTATGACCCACTTGGGTGGCGAACATTACTCGCTCACCCTGAGGTTTTTCATAAACCTACACTCTATATACACCAAGGCGGTGTATTAGGTAATGAGAGTATGCTCCCCAGATATGAACGTAAACATAAAGATATAAAATTGTAGGGTGCGTTTGCTAACGCACCAATTGGAGATAAGATGAAAATATTTTACAGTGGTGATGACACATTTGAAGCAAATTTTAATGCGCTTTTAGAACGTGGGAAGATGGATATTGAGGGTGTGACAAGCATCGTTTCTGGACTGCTTAAAGAGATACAGACCGAAGGTAATAAAGCAGTTAAATCTCAAATAGCCAAATTTGACAGATGGGAACCTAAAAGTGATGATGCACTCTTGGTTTCAACAGATGATATGGCTAAAGCGTATGAGAATATAGATCCTGTACTCCGTGATGCATTACACTTAGCGTATGATCGGATAGAAAGTTATCACCAGAAACTTATGCCAAAAACATGGATGGATACAGAAGCCAATGGAACGATACTCGGTCAGAAGGTGACAGCAGTAGACAGAGCAGGGCTTTACATCCCTGGTGGAAAAGCAGCGTATCCAAGTTCATTACTTATGAATGTCATACCTGCACAAGTTGCGGGAGTTGAAGAGATAGTTATATGTACACCTGCACCGGATAATGAACTTAATGAACTTTTACTCGCAGCGTGTCACCTCTGTAAAGTAACGCAGGTCTTTAGAGTAGGGGGAGCATCCGCCATAGGTGCAATGGCATATGGAACAGAAACGATTCCTAAGGTAGATGTTATCACGGGTCCTGGAAATATATTTGTAGCTACAGCTAAAAAGTTAGTCTATGGCGAAGTAAATATTGACATGATCGCTGGCCCTTCTGAAATAGGTATACTCGCAGATGAAACTGCAAGAGAAGACTACATTGCTATAGATCTTCTTTCACAGGCAGAACATGATGAGATGGCATCTTCTATCCTGATCACCACCGATGAAGAATTAGCAAACAGAGTAAGTGATAAAGTAGAAGAATTCCTTGAAACACTCTCACGAGAAGAGATAGCAAGAAAGTCTATAGAAGAACGTGGTGCCATTATTGTAGCCTCTACTATGGATGAAGCCATAGATCTTATGAATGAGATAGCACCAGAGCACTTGGAAGTTATCACCAAGGATCCTATGGGCTTGTTAGATAGCATTAAACATGCTGGAGCTATCTTCTTAGGTGAAAATACACCGGAACCTATAGGCGATTATGTAGCAGGTCCAAACCACACACTTCCAACAGGTGGGACGGCAAAGTTCTATTCACCACTTTCTGTTGATGACTTTCTGAAAAAGTCGTCTATCATCTCTATGTCTAAGCAGGGTATGAAAGAAATAGGTGAACAGTGTGCATTGATTGCAAATACTGAAGGATTGACTGCGCATGAAGAGAGTGTTAGGATTAGATTAAGGGATTAAATTCTCATACTAGGTGGGTTTGCCCACCATATATTTATCTTTAGATAAAGGTGAATAAATTAACCCTATGAATAAAACTTATATATTTTAGTGTCGTCCAAATTGTCTTTCACATGGAATGCCATCATGATCACCATCCATTTTTACACCTCTACAATGATTTAAAAAGTATTTTGCTTCTTCATATGAACGCATTTGACTACAATATTTTCGTTTATCACATTTATACTTTATACGTTTTTGTTTAATAGGCTTTGGTTTAGTCATCGACTTCAGTTTCGGTTTCATCTTTGGTGTTTCGTGTTGTTGTACTGGTATTGTAGTTTCTTTTGTTTTGAGTGGTATTGATTTTTGTGTGTTGGGTTGAATTTGTGGACTATCATTGGCGTTGTATTTTGTATTTGTTAAATCAAGAACCTTAAAAATAAATATAATAAGTGCTGCTATAACAATTAATTTTTTCATATTTTTTGTTTCTGCCCAATAAAATAGTAGAGTATAGCACCTAGGATACTAAGAAAAAATACAACTAAGAGCCAAATAAGTTTAATAATATTATCTTCAAAATCACTTTTTAATATATCTATCAATGCCCAAACCCAAAAAATTATAAATATTAATCCAAGTACTACATCCATTTGTTGCCCTCAACGCTAGTATATATATATTATAGACAAAAATATCTTCTTTAAAGATAACTTAGTAATCGAAAAATAAATGATTGTTTAAAAAGAAATGGCGCGGTGGACGAGACTCGAACTCGCGACCCCCTGCGTGACAGGCAGGTATTCTAACCAACTGAACTACCACCGCACCTAAGACCAA
>JAUVCL010000093.1 GCA_030595845.1 Campylobacterota bacterium | reverse complement strand
GGTACACGTAAACACATGGAAGTGCTTTCCAAAAAAGAGTTGGCCCAGCCTTTTGGACTTAAACGCGTTGCTGTGGAATTGAAAAAACTTTTAGCTACAAAAACATATCCTACCCGGATCATGGGTGTGATCAATGCCAATGATGACAGTTTTTTTGAAGGCAGCAGATTTGTAGCCAAAGATGCCACAGGTCAAATACAAAAGATGATAGATGAGGGTGCAGACATCATAGATATCGGTGCTGTTTCCTCTCGTCCTGGAGCTAACAAGGTGAGTGAGCTTGTTGAACTCGAACGTATCAAGCCTATTTGTGACAGTATTGTCTCTGAGAAGCTTTGTGAACAAGTGACTTTTTCCATAGATAGCTACACGCCTTTAGTCGTGGAGTATGCATTGAAAAGTGGATTTACCTTGATCAATGATATCACAGGTGCAAGTGATGAAGTTCTCATTAAATTGGCAGTTAAATACGAGGTTAAACTTTGCATTATGCATATGCAAGGTACGCCGCAAACGATGCAGAAAGATCCTCACTATGATGATGTCATGGTTGAAGTGAGTGATTTTTTTGAAGAACGTATTACTAAATGTGAAGCTTTAGGTTTAAGTAGAGAAAACATCATTCTTGATGTGGGTATAGGTTTTGGTAAAACATTGGAACATAATATTACCTTACTTAAAAACATGACACACTTTAATGGTTTTGGGTGTGAAGTGCTTGTGGGGGCAAGTAGAAAATCTATGATAGATAAAATTATAGCATCGAAGACAGAAGAGCGTCTCCCCGGAACACTGACAATCCATTTAAAAGCTGTGGAAAATGGAGCTAATATTATTCGTTGTCATGATGTAGCTGAACATACACAGGCACTTAAAGTCTTTAATGCATTACGTTAAGAGAGTGTTTCGGTTTATCTTTTTTGTAGTTAAATGGACAGCTAGGCTTTTTATTTTAGGTATTTTAGCTGTCTACCTGCTTGACAAGTACATGGCTCTTTCTGCATCAGAAGATATCTATAGTAAGGTGAAAGAGGTACCAAAAAAAAGAGCAGCTTTAGTTTTAGGGACAGCAAAATATGTTGCCACAGGTAAAAAGAATTATTTTTATGTCTATCGTATACGTGCAGCAGCTGCATTGTTTAAAGCAGGAAAAGTAAAAGCTATCGTGGTATCTGGAGATAATAGTACAAAGTATTATAATGAGACAAGCAAGATGCAACAAGATCTTATGAAAGCAGGGGTGCCCAAAAAGTATATTACCCTTGATCCTTTGGGAGTGAGAACACTTGATTCTCTTTTGCGGGCTGAAGCGATTTTTGACCTTAAAGATTATATAATCGTTTCTCAGAAATTTCATTTGGAACGGGCATTGTTCATAGCCAGAGCCAAAGGACAAAAAGTCATAGGTTTGATGGCAAAAGATATACCTGGAACCGCTGCAGCCTATAGGATGAAAGCAAGAGAATATTTGGCAAGAGCAAAAGCTTTTTTGGATGTGTATATCTTAAATACCAAGCCGAAATTTGATGGAAAAAAAGTGAAAGTAAATTATAAAAAATGACAAACGAACAGTATCAAGAAAAAATAAACATTCTCAAAAAATGGGCACATGCCTACTATGTTGATGACAATCCTATAGCCACAGATGAAGAGTATGACAAGCTTTACCATGAAGTATTGGACTATGAAACAGCCAATCCTGCGCTTATGGCAGAAGACTCTCCAACGCTACGTGTAGGGGGTGTGGTACGGGATGAGTTTTCTAAGGCAAAACATATTAAACGTATGTGGAGTATGGAAGATGTATTTACGACGGATGAAGTACAAGAGTGGCTGGACAGAACGGTAAAGAATGTAGGTGAATGTACTTACTTTTGTGAGCCTAAGTTTGACGGTGCGAGTATGAATCTGCTTTATGAAGGTGGTCAGTTGGTTCGTGCTATTACACGTGGTGATGGTGTAGTGGGTGAAGAGGTGACAGATAACGTAAGAACGATTCGCTCTGTACCACTTAGCATAGCCTATGATGGACAGATCGAGATACGTGGTGAAGTGGTTATCCGAAAAGATGATTTTGAGATCATTAACCGTGAAAGAGCAGATGAGGGGGAGCAGGTATTTGCAAACCCTCGTAACGCCGCAGCAGGTTCATTGAGACAATTGGACTCTTCTATCACTGCTAAGCGTAGGTTGGTTTTTTATCCTTGGGGTTTAGGTGAAAATACCTTAACCGAGTCCAAACTCTCACAAAAGATGGACTTCGTCTATAACTTAGGGTTTATAGAACCACCTTATGCACAAGAGTGTAACAGCATTGAAGAGATAGAAGCCTTTTACCATAAACTCATTGCTTTACGTGATGAGATACCTGTGATGATGGATGGTATGGTTGTTAAAGTAGATGAAGTGAGTCTGCAAGAAGACTTGGGCTACACGGTAAAAGTACCGAAATGGATGTGTGCCTACAAATTCCCGGCTGTTGAAAAAGTGACTAAAGTAAATGCTATTACTTTACAAGTGGGCAGAACCGGTGTTATCACTCCAGTAGCAGAAGTGGAACCCGTAGAAGTAGAAGGTGCGATGATCGCCCGTGCAACACTGCATAATTTTGATGAGATAGAACGTAAAGGTTTGATGGTAGGTGATGCTGTGATACTTATACGTTCAGGAGATGTCATACCTAAGATAACAAAAGTGTTATCGGATAGACGGGATGGTTCAGAAGTAGCCATAGAACGACCTACAGAGTGTCCGACATGTCAAAGTGAAGTGTTAGATGAGGGTACGCTTATCAAGTGTCAGAACTTAGACTGTCCAGATAGGGTAGTAAACTCCATTATACACTTCGCCAAAAAAGGCTGTATGAATATAGACGGACTTGGTTCCAAAATCGTAGAAATACTCGTAAAAGAGGAAAAGATCAATGATATATTAGGTCTTTATCATCTTAAGTTTTCAGATTTAGAAGGGATGGAAGGCTTTAAAGAGAAGCGTATCAACAAACTTCTAGATGCCATAGCTGATACAAAAGGTGTTCCTCTTCCTAGACTTATTTCTGCTATGGGCATAGAACACATCGGTGAAGTAGCAGGAAAGTCTTTGGCCTTAGAGTTTGGACTTGGTATTGTAGATGCAAGTTTAGAACAAATTGTGGCCATAGATGGTATAGGTGAAGAAATGGCAAATTCATTACTTGAATTTATGCGTGTGAACTATGAATTTGTATTAAAACTGTTTGAAGAGATCCAACCAAAAGTCGAAGAAAAAGTCGAAGCAGTTGAAAATCCATTTAAAGACAAAACAGTGGTACTTACGGGGTCAATGTCTGTCAGTCGTGGAGTTGTTAAGGAGATGTTGGAAAAGCTTGGAGCAAAAGTGAGTGGTTCCGTATCTAAGAAGACAGACTATGTTATCTATGGAGATGATGCTGGGTCTAAGTTGACAAAGGCTGAGAGTTTAGGTGTGAGTACTTTGACAGAAGATGAGATGAGAGGGATGCTATAAGGAAGTGAAGACTTTAGTCTCACAAGAAGTTTAAACTATTATTTAGTTATTCACAATTTCTAAAAGTCATGGTTGTGAGTGGGACTGAAGTCTCCACTTCCGAGTAGTGTTAAATCAAAAATAGAAATTTGATTTTAAAAATAAAAATTGTATAAAATTAAAGCTATAACTCATTTATGAATGCACGATAGAGCCCTATTCAAGGGCATTAGTTTGAATCAATGCTATAATAACTCAAAATATGAAATTTGAGTTATAAAATTTTTTGATGAGAAATCAAGCATGAGAAACTTTGTAAGATGATTGGATGTATGTAATGGTAGTAAAATTTATAATACTTTTTTTATTAGGGAGTTCATGGCTTTTTTCTGGGAATATTGAAACCTTTATCAAATCTGCACAAACACAGGTTGGCAAGACACTTACTTATAATCCTGAGTACCGGTATATTAAATACCCTATGGGTGACATTCCTCTCTCAAAAGGTGTCTGTACGGATGTGCTGGTACGTGCATTCAGAGGTGTAAATATTGATCTGCAAGAGCGAATATACAAGGACAAGAAGAAGTTTTTTAAACGTTATAAAGGACTCTATTATACTGATAAGCTTGATCCAAACATTGACCATCGCAGGGTAAAGAATATTCAAGCCTATCTTATTTTAAGAGGGTATAGGGTTCAGGATAGTTTTAAACCAGGTGATATTGTGGTGTGGAAACTTAAAGGTAGAAAAGGAAAGAGCTTAGATCATATCGGTATCTGTTCAAATGAAACGAATAGTGAGGGTGAACCACTTATCATCCACAACATTAATTCTGGTGTGAAAGAGGAAGACGTTTTAAGACGTTATAAGATAGTTGACCACTTTAGGGTCTTTAAGGGGAAGTGATGAGGTTAGACAAATACTTAGTAGACGAAGGTTACTTTGAGAGCCGTAATCGTGCCAATGATGCCATAAAGGCTGGGCAGGTTATGGTGGATGGCAAGAAGCCTAAGGCTTCTGCTAAAGTAGATGAAAATACAGTCGTTGAAGTGGAAGATGCCAAGTTTTATGTAAGCCGTGCTGCGCGTAAGTTAGAGCGTTTTTTAGATGCATATCCTATGGACTTTAAAAACAAAAATGCTTTAGACATCGGTTCAAGTACAGGTGGCTTTGCTCAGATCGTACTTGAAAATGGTGCTGCTTCACTTACTTGTGTTGATGTGGGGAAAGACCAACTGCATATCTCTTTACGTCAAAATGAAAAAGTCTCTTTATTTGAAGAAACGGATATTCGTGAATTTGAGAGTGCTGAGGGGTTTGAGATTATCACTTGTGATGTCTCTTTCATCTCTATCTTGAAGATAACAGACGATATAGACAGACTTAGCCAAAAGGGTACAGACATTGTCATACTCTATAAACCACAGTTTGAAGTGGGGAAAGATGTAAAGCGAGACTCAAAAGGTGTGGTGCAAGATCTGGATGCCATTGCCAGACGAAAAGAAGAGTTTGAAGCCCAAATGCTAACATTGGGTTGGATTGAAAAGTATCAGGCACTTTCCCAACTTACAGGTAAAGAGGGTAATCAAGAGTATCTTTATTATTTTGTTAAAATGTAGGGTGCGTTTACCAACGCACCTTGTAATGAAATTTGCATAAAATAAAAAGTTCGCCGAAAGGCAAATATCAAGGTGTGTTGGCAAACACACCCTACGAGGAAAGAAATTGGCATATATAAATACCATAAAAAGCATAGCCATCGGTTCATTTGATGGCATACATATTGCCCATAGAACCCTTATAGACAAAGCGGATGCACTCGTCATTATAGAACGTAATGGTGGGTACTTGACACCTGGCTATAAACGTTCACAGTTTACCGATAAAGTTTGCTGTTTCTACCATTTTGATGTGATCAAGTCACTGAGTCCTGAAGACTTTGTACATAAGCTTACAGTAGATTTCCCTTCACTTGAGACGATCGTCGTAGGCTATGATTTTCATTTTGGAAAACACAAAGCAGGGAATGCTCGGTTATTGGAGCAGTTATTTGATAAAAATGTAGAGATAGTAGATGAAGTGAGTATGGAAGGTATTCCTGTGCATTCCCGTACCATCAAAACCTATTTACGTGAAGGTAAAATAGGGATGGCAAATAAGCTTTTAGGTAGAACACACACTATAGAGGGTGAAGTGATTACGGGGCAGGGATTAGGTAAAAAAGAGTTGGTTCCTACGATCAACCTAAATGTAAAAGAGTATCAACTTCCATTAGAAGGTGTCTATGCGACACGTACACAAATTGATGGACAATGGTTCAATTCTGTGAGCTTTCTGGGGCATCGTGTGACTACGGATGACTCTTTTGCGGTAGAGACGCATATTTTAGATAAAGAGATAGGTACAGTAAGAGGGAAGATCGTATTGGCGTTTGTAGATTTCATACGTCCAAATCAAAAGTTTGACAGTTTGGAAGCTTTGAGAGCACAGATCCAGAATGATATTAACCATGCCAAAGAGATATTAGCATGAAGAAGGTCATAAGAAGAATCAGTATTTTTCTTCTTATTGGATACCTAGGTATGGGATTGTTCCTTTATCTTAATCAAAGAGATATGCTCTATTTCCCAACACCTAAGTTAGAAACACCCTATGCGACCATGACACTCCAGAATGAAGGTGAATCTATCAAAGTAATAGTCCTCAACACAGGATATAAAAATGCCATACTTTATTTTGGAGGTAATGCCGAATCTATGGCAAGAAGTAGTGATTATATAGCACAACAGTTTCCTAAATTTACGGTCTATTTGATGGATTACAGAGGCTATGGTGCCAGTTCAGGTGAACCTACGGAAAAAGGGCTCTATAGTGATGCATTAAAACTGTATGACAGCATTCAGCCTAAGCATGACCGTATCTCTATAGGTGGCCGCTCTTTGGGCTCGGGCATAGCAACTTATGTTGCTGCACATAGAGAAGTTTCCAAATTGGCACTTATCACACCGTTTGACAGTATAGTAAATGTAGCAAGTGGGATGTACCCGGCTTATCCGGTTTCTTTTTTGATCGAAGATACTTATGACTCAGCCAGTAGAATTAAGATGATCAAGGCAAAAACATTCATCGTCATCGCTGAACATGACAGGGTAATCGTAAGAGAACGTACCCAAAAACTTATAGATGCGTTTGATCCCGATCAGTTGGAAGTGATGATCATTAAGAACAGAGGTCATAATGATATTTCTTCAGATGCAACCTATTATAAAGTGATGCAGGATTTTATAGGAGAGGGGTGACGCAATCATAGTATATTAAATGTTATACTGAATGGGTTCTACTTCCATAGTCAGATCATGTAGACAATATTCGCTAAGGTCTGTTTTAGAATATTCTATGGAACTCTTAGCACTGTCTTTTATTCTGTTTTTGGCTCTGTACATGGCAGAGTCTGCAGCTTTTATCAGTGTTTGTGGATCCCTACCGTCATCTGGATAAATGGAAGCACCGATACTCATACCGATAGAGATGCTATTGCCTTCTATGAGACAAGGGTTACAACTAAGATTGTTGATTCTTTGTAAAATACTATCAAGGTATTTAAAACTTTCCAATTCTTCAACCAAAATAACAAATTCATCTCCACCAAAACGACAGATAGTATCTTCTTTACGTAAAATGTTTTTAAGGGAACTCGCCACTTCTTTTAATATTTCATCTCCCACAGCGTGTCCAAAAGTATCATTAATAGGTTTGAAGTTGTCTAGATCACAAAAGATAAGAGAGATACATTTTTGGAACCTCTCAGCATGAACCATAGCATGTTCCAACCTGTCATTGAATAAAAGTCTGTTGGAAAGACCGGTAAGTGGATCATGTGTTGCCAAATAGGCTTGGTTGTGTGCATCTTTTCGTTGGTGCGTGACATCTGAAAAGATGCCAATAAAGTTTTCTGTATGACCTTGTGCATCTTTAATAGCGTTAATACTTAACCACTCGATGTATATCTCACCATTTTTTTACGGTTTGTTATCTCTCCCTGCCAATAGCCATTGATAGATAATTGATCCCATATCTTTTGATAAAAGTGTTTATCATGTTGACCTGATTTGAGGATCTTTGGATCTTTACCAATGACGAAAGATGACGGGTACCCTGTAATACTGCTAAAAGCATCATTAACA
>JAUVCL010000191.1 GCA_030595845.1 Campylobacterota bacterium | reverse complement strand
ATCAGGCAAGTAATCTCAATAAAAAACTCCGTACAGCCTATAGAAAAAAAACCGGTATGAACGCTAAAATCGCTAAAATAAAAGTACCTGGTGCAGTAAACAAAAACTGGAAGACAAGAAGTATTGCCCATAAGAGTTTTAAACATGGTCTAGCACTCATGCAGCAAAATAAAGCTAAACAAGCTTCAAGACATTTTGACAATGCACGTAAACATTATGTGAAACAGTACGATAAGGACAAATCTCTTTTTTGGCTCTATCTGAGTACAAAAGATGATAATTATGTGAAACTCTTACGTGAGAGTTGCCATGTTAATATCTATACTTTAATGGCAGCAGATACGGTCAATGGCAGATATCCAAAAACGATTACAAAATCTATATGGAAAAACAAAATTTATGGATTTGACGTTCAAGATCCGATTGCATGGGCAGAAATTAAAAAAAAGATGTATGAAGGTGCGGATCTAGACAATCTGGCAGATGGCTATAAGTCACAGGAGACTATCGGGATACATACCTATCTCAAAGCTAAAGCATGTGATTATAAAGAGTCCTATTTCCCTATGCCTTACCGCAATGCTATGAAACATATGCCTCCTGAACGTCAGGCGCTTATTTATGCCATAGCAAGACAGGAGAGTCGTTTTGTACCTGCATCCGTGTCACGCTCATTTGCATTGGGTATGATGCAGTTTATGCCTTTTCTCATCAAACATATTGCTAAAGAAAAAGGTCAAAAAATGGACTTGGATGATATGTTTAACCCTTATAAAGCCATAGAATATGCAGATTTCCATCTTGACTATCTGACCAAATATCTTTATCATCCTCTATTTGTAGCTTATGCATACAACGGAGGTATAGGGTTCACCAGAAAGCTGATCAAAAATAAACGTAACTTTAGAAAAGGTCCTTATGAACCTTATATGAGTATGGAAAAGATGAAAAATGTTGAAGCCAGAGAGTATGGGAAAAAAGTATTGGCAAATTATGTCATTTATATCAATAAATTGGGTGTTACAACCCGTCTTTTCCCTTTATTAAAAACACTGGCAACACCTTCACGCACAGATAAGTTTAGAAAGTGAGTGTAGGCACAGCTAATAAGGTATTTTAAAATGCCTGTTTATTCAGTATATATTTTGCCACTTTGGCAAAATGTAACTCTCCCTTACCATACCTGTCACTTTCAAAAACAAGTGTGATCTTTTTACTCTTAACATGAGGAAAAGTCACAAGATAATACTCACCCCATTCTGAAATAAAAGAGAGCTCTTTGAGTCGTGTATCATCTGTACTTAATTCCTGTACCTCTTTAGCTTCTGTCCCATTTAAAAGTAAGCTGTAGTTTAACGCTTCTGATACCTCATTTTCAAGATGAATACCTACTATAAACGCTTCATCCCGTGTATCATTTTTATCGAGCGTTTGTGTGTAAAGATAGGTGGCCGTCATCATTACTTTTGTAACATTATTTTCATAGAGTTGTATTTTTTCTGTTTTTTGTAATTGTTTATGGTAGTTGATCTTATTTTTGTAGGACTCCATCAATGCTTTTTCTTCTTTTGATGTACAGCCAAGAAGAAGAACAATACCTGACAATACTATCATAAATCTAAGCATATACTCTCCTTATATATTAAGTAGAATTTTAACATAGTTTCAATAAACATTTAAGTATAATTTCTCCAATATAAATTAGAAATTCCCTAAAAGGTTTTATGTGAATAAAAGAGTTGCTATAGCATTTACAGGTCCATCTAACAGTGGGAAGACCACACTGGTTGAAAAGATTGCTAAGATATTGATTGAAGAACGTAAAGTTGCTATCATCAAAAATGATCCTAAAGACAAAGCAAAGTTTGATGTAGAAGGCAAAGACAGCCATAAATTCTCACAAACAGGAGCAGAAGTAGTCATCACTTCTCCTACACGTACGACTTATTTTTCACAAAGAAAAAAAACATTGGATGATATCGTCTCTATGATAGATGATTTTGATATCTTGCTTGTTGAAGGGCTTAAAACGCTGCCCCTACCTCGTATTGCCATTTTTAGAAATGCAATAGACGAGAGTTATTTTGACTGTTCTGAGGCGATAGCCATTGATGACAGTATCGACCAGAGTCAATACACTATCCCCGAGAACATAGACATACTCGATCTTAACAATACAGCTCAGATCATAGAGTGGATCAACCTACACGCACAAGACATATAAATAAAGAGGATTAACCGATGCAAACCATATTTGACACCATTAAAAAAGTAGCTATCAAAATAGACCATGCCATCAAAACAGAAGACTTAGGCTACAGTGACAGTGAAAACTCATCTGGTGAAGACCAACTTAAACTGGATGTAAAAAGTGATTATATCATTGAAGAGGCATTTAAAGATATCTCTATTGTAAAAGCATTGGTAAGTGAAGAGAAAGAAGGTATTTTAGCCTTACATGAAGATGGCAACTATACGATCTGTTATGATCCACTCGATGGTTCAAGCCTTGCAGATGTAAACCTTTCTGTAGGATCGATCTTTGGTATCTATGCGGGTGAGTTAAAAGGTGAAAACCTTGTTGCATCAGCGTATGTTGTATATGGCCCACGTATAGAACTTGTCCTTGCTGTAAAAGGTGAAAAACCACAACACTACAGAGCACAAGACGGACTTTTCAACTTTATCTCAGAGATCACACTGGATGAAAAAGGAAAGCTTAATGCGCCAGGTGGCACACAGCAAAACTGGGCTGATCATCATAAAACTTTTGTAGATGGTCTTTTTGCCGAAGGCTACAGACTAAGATACTCGGGAGGCATGGTTCCTGATCTTCACCAGATACTTCTTAAAGGCGGAGGTATATTTTCATACCCAGGTACTACAGACAAACCAAACGGTAAACTCAGACAACTGTTTGAAGTCATCCCTTTTGCTTTTATCTACGAGCAAGCAGGTGGACAATCTATTAATGATAAAGGGTTGAGACTCATGGATCTTGTCCCTACACATCCACATGACACAAGTCCGTGTTTCTTTGGTTCTAACTATGAGGTTAACGCACTTAAAGCGGCATACGGGGTTGAAAACTAATGTCCGAGCAGGTTCTTGATGAATGGCAGATCATCCTCACCCATAAAAAAGAAGAATTGGAAAACTGTCAAAAAACCCATCAGATAAAAAGCTGCATGAAGTGCGAAAAATTACTTGATTGTGTAGTGAGAGATGCCTATATCAAAGCGGTGTATGACAGCATGAGTAAGGGTGCCGGTGGAGGGTTTGAGTTTTAAGCTGACATTGTCAACTGTAATGCAAACACTCTTTTCTAAAAAAGAGTGTTTATCTTCAGTCCAAGCGCATTATCAACATTGACCAAAGAGCCTTCTGCTATTTTTTTCTCATCCCATATCAGCATTATTTTCTCTAAATCAAACTGAGTCAACGATAAACTTTCCCCTACCTCAAAACTTTTTATTTGGCATTTACCAAAAGAGAGTTTTATGGTTTCATATTTATGACTGTCATTGGCTACTATCTCTTTATTATGTACATGTGTGATGACT
>JAUVCL010000075.1 GCA_030595845.1 Campylobacterota bacterium | reverse complement strand
TCATACTGATCATCGCTTCTTTCATATCTTTAACCATTGAATTCATATCGAAATCAGACTCAGCTTGTACGCTTGTTAATAATGCAGCTACTGCTACAGATGTTGTAATAAATTTTTTCATTTTAGATCCCTTTTTGTTTTGTAATAGGGAATAATAATATAATCTTTGTTATAGATAACTTAAAATTATTATAAACATAAGATATACTGATATTTATTACTTCTGGGTTCCATCCAAAACGGGAACAAAGAGACACTGTTCAATAGTCTCTGAAGTAATACGCCCATTTTTCTTATAATAACGCGTAATAATATGATAATTTTCAGTCTCTTCTACAGGTGCAACCAAAATACCACCTTCAGCCAATTGTTCAAAAAGGACTTCAGGTATCTCTTTTGCTGTTGCAGAAAACAAAATACGTTCAAAGGGCGCATATTGTTTCCAGCCTCTTTGTCCGTCATCAAAACGGGTAAAAATATTATTCATTTCCAATGCAGAGAAACGTGTTTTTGCCTCTTTAAGTAATTCGGCTATGCGTTCTATGGTAAAAACACGGCGGCTGATCTGTCCAAGTATAGCGGCTTGATAACCAGAGCCACATCCTACTTCAAGTACAGAGTCCACACCTTTGAGCTCTAAATGTTGTGTCATTTTAGCTACAGTGAGAGGAGAAGATATCCATTGACTCGCTGCCATAGGAAGGGCATCAAGTTTGTAAGAGAGATGTTTAAACTGATTAGGAACAAAAGCTTCCCTGTCTACAGCTAAAAAAGCATCCTTAACATGCTTTTCCAGTTCAAAATGTTTCTCAATTTCCTCAACAAGGTTTTGTCGCTGTCTTGCTTTTATCATCTACTTTAATTCCTCATACCCAATAATGACGAAAGTCTATCTAAAATCTAATTAAAGAGGAGGGTCGAACGCTTCAATCCATTACTATATAACGACGCATTTTCTTTATCTCTCTAAAATCTATACTTCCTTCTATCACCTCTGCACTGTCATCCATGATGCTCTTTCCTGTAGGCGAAATGATAGAAGAGGAGCTTGCCATATCTGCATCAGAGGAGTTTGAAACAACCACATAACACTGATTCATCACTGCAAGAGCCTGAGACAATACTTCTAAATGGTTTTTACGTACTATCCCCCATCTTGCAGGGATCAATACAACATCTACCCCTTCTACCTGCCTCCATAGATCCTTAAAACGCAATTCAAAACAGATCAGTATGGCATAACTCACCCCATCTATCTCAAATGGTTTGATCTTCTTCTTTCTACCCGCCTTTAAATAGAGATCCTCATCTCCAAGTTTAAAAAGTTTTACCTTTTCCTGTCTGTGAATAATTTTATGCTTGTGTATCACAACTGCCTGATTAATAAAAGCATCTCCCTCTTCTAAAATAAGGGTCAATATAACAATCTGCTCTCCCACCTCTTTTTTAAGTGTTCTAAGTGCATTGGCAGAGAACTTGGCAGCGGTTGCCATATGCTCATAGTCATAGGAGGTTAAAAAGACTTCAGGGGCAAGGACAATGTGTTTATCCTGGTGCGATTTTAAATAAAAAATGAGGGTATCTAAATTTTCCTGATAGCGTTTATGCGAAGGAAGCTGCAGTGTTGCTACTTCCATGTTTGCAGGCATATTTAGCATGAGTAGACCTAAAAGTCGTCTAGATCCAAACTTCCTTTGGAATAATTAGTTACATTACCCTCAAAGAAGTTTGTTTTTTGATCATTGAACTGTGAAAAGTTATCAACCCATTTGATAGGATGTTCTACATTATAAAGCTTTTCCATACCTACAGCATTGAGTCTTTTATCTGCAAGATGCTGAATATACTGTTCAATAATATCATCTGTAAGTCCCAGTATCTGCCCTTGTGTGATATAGGCACCCCATTCAGCCTCAAGCTTTACCGCGTCTCTAAACATTTGATACACTTCTTCTTCCAGTTCTTTGGTAAAGAGTTCCGGTCTCTCTTTTTTAGTCGTATTGATCATGTTTTGAAAAAGTAAAAGGTGTGTCACTTCATCTCTTTGGATAAAACGTATCATTTGGGCAGTTCCAAGCATTTTGTCTGAACGTGCAAGTGTATACAGATAAGCAAACCCACTATAAAAATAAATCCCTTCCAAAATTTGATTGGCAAACATCGCTTTTACGATGTTTGTGTCGGATGGATTAGTTGAAAGTTCTTCATATACTTTGGCGATAGCATCATTTTTGGTTTTGAGCTTCATATCTCTTCTCCAAAGCTCATAGATCTCTTTTGAGTTTGTAGAAATACTGTCTACCATAACGGCATAACTTTGAGAGTGCAAAGCTTCTTCAAATGCCTGTCTTACCAAAATGAGGTTTACTTCAGGAGCAGTGATGAAAGGGTTAAGGTTATCAATGATGTTATTGGTTTGTAAAGAGTCCATAAAAATAAGCTGTGCAAGCACTTTATCATAAGCTGATTTCTCTGCATCTGTTAGGTGCTTATAATCATTGACATCACGTGTCATATCAACTTCTTTAGGGTACCATGAGTTGTTGAGCATCATCTCCCAAAGGTTATAGGCCCATTGGTATTTAATGTCATTGAGTTCAAATATCCCTGTAGGATTCCCTCCAAATATTTTACGTTCGCTTGTCTTTTCTTCAGATTCCGGATTATATATCTTTTTACGTTCCATTTACATACCTTCTCATAATTTTTCAGCTCCAGGGAACCTCTAATTGAAATCATTATACACATTTTGGCTGATTATTTAGCTAGACTAAGAGCATGAAAACATTAGAACAAGACAAAGTAGAACAACTGCTTCAAATCATCCAAAATAAACCCGGACAACGCATAATTCATTTTTTTAGGGAGAATAAATAGTTAAGTTTTATTTGGACAGATAACTTTTTAAGGACATACGATTTAAAGGAGAGCATCTCAATAGGGAAACTGAGATGCATAAGTAAAAAGTTATCTAGAAAGTCATCAAGGAAAAAGGGGAGGGGAAGGGAGCCTCGTTGTCTTTCATGGGGGTAGTATAGTCTTTTACTGTGTAGTATCTGTGAACTCTAAAGATAAGAACAACAATAATCTGTGATCATCTTCACCTTGACTTGAAACTTACTGTTTGCAGGTACATCAAAAGACTCTCCACCTTGAATGCTTATCCACTCATTTGAGTTTGGGAGTTTCACATCCAATGTCCCTGAGGTAATTTCCATAAGTTCTGCTTCAGCTGTTCCAAATTCATATTCACCTGGTAACATAAATCCTAATGTTTTTTTACTGCCATCTGCAAAGTTTACTGTTCTGCTTGTCACAGCTCCGTCAAAATAGCTGTTTCCTTCTAGTTCTACCGTTACGTTATCAAATTGCTTCATGATACACCTTTATTTTTTGGAGAAATTATAGCTAAACAATATTACATGCTAAATCTACATAAACACGTTATAATAAACTTTTAGGAGCCAAGACACATGAAAAAACTTCTCTATATAACAGATCAAGATGAATATGTTGACCATAGTTTCATCGCCCCACTCTTTGAAACGTATCTCAAAAAATATATGCATGTAGATATCGTCTATTTTACAGAATTCAAATCTGATTTTGAACGTAAAGATGCACATAGGTTTACGGTACCTTCAAGATACAAAAATGTACTGCTTGATGAACTGAACAGAAATAATGTTTCTATGAAGAGCTATGACTATGTGATGGTCAGAAACAATATAGACATTATGAAACAGGTATTAAAAGAAAAAGACAAGTACCGCTATAAAACGGCATTTAGACTCTCTTTTCCAAAAAGAACAAACAAAATGCAGTCTGATATAGCAAAAGGAGAAGTCAGCTTCTTCAATGCTATCACTGATAAATTTAAAACTAAAACTGAAACAAAGATCATCAACATGTGTGATGCCTTTTTACCTACTTCCCAAAGTATGCATGAGGAGTTTTTACCTGGGGTAAATACTAAAACAATTATTTGTCCTCCCGGTATAGATCCAAATATACTGCATCCGAACATACAGCATGAGGGAGACGAAAAAAGATTTTTTTATGCAGGTACACTTGATAAAATAAGGGAATTTGAAACCGTTCTGGAAGCTTTTTCAAAAGTAGCAAGTGACAGCTGGAGACTATGCATTTCAACCAGAGACTCTCAATACGCTCTTGAAATGGTTAGAAAATATAAAAACCTTGAAAATAATATTGAGATACACAGGGCTAAAAACAAAGATGAACTGCTTGATCTCATTGCCAAGGCTGACATAGGTGTGGCACTTTTGCCGAATATTCCGGTCTATAACACTTCAACTCCTGTAAAGATACTTAATTACTACTCCTCTGCAGTCCCCTGTATCATGACAAATTCCGGACATACCAATCAAATTTTTACAGATTGTAAAGATGCCTGGTTTTGTCAATTTGAAACAAATGACATCAAAGAAAAAATCGAATACATCATCTCTTTAAGTAAAGAAGAGATTGCAGATGTAGGTGTCAAAGGTCAAAAAAGATTATTGGACATAAGAAATTATAAAAAGATCGCTGAAGATCTGGCGATACAATTAGAAGCACTTTAAAAAATGGAGAAGCAAACAGTGAAAAGTAAACATTATGATGTTTTGATTGTCGGTGGAGGGATATCAGGGACAGCGATTTTTTATGAATTGGCAAAATACACAAACGTAAAATCTCTATGTCTGCTTGAAAAATATGAAGCCCTAGCAACCTTGAACACCAAAGGTACAAGTAACTCTCAAACGATCCATATAGGTGATATAGAGACAAATTACACATTGGAAAAAGCAAAGATTACCAAAAGAACAGCAAAAATGGTAGAGAATTTCTGTCTACAGTATGGACTGGAAGAGAAGATCATGTTTTCACATCAGAAGATGGCACTGGGTGTGGGAGAAAAAGAAGTACGTTTTATTGAGAACAGATACCATGAATTTAAAGAAGTCTTCCCTTATCTTGAACTTTGGGATGCTGAAAAGCTGAAAGAACTTGAACCAAAAGTGGTCTATGCCGATAAAGAGCAGACAAAAGTACGCCCTGAGCCGATCATAGCGATGGGAACATCCACACAATACACCACCGTTGACTTTGGTAAAATGTCTGAAGCACTTGCTTTAGAGGCAGAAAAAGCATCTGATGCGATAACAGACATCTTTTACCATTCACAGGTAAATACGATCGAAGAACTGGCAGATAAAACGTTTAAAGTCACTACGACAAAAGGTGAACAGTATACTGCTGATTTTGTGGTTGTCAATGCAGGTGCACACTCACTCTTTATAGCACACCAAATGGGTTATGGAAAACATATGGGATGTTTGCCTATGGCAGGCAGTTTTTACATGACTGATGGTCATTTTTTAAATGGAAAAGTCTATATGGTACAGAATAACAAACTCCCCTTTGCCGCGCTTCATGGGGATCCTGATATCTTAGCTGAGGGTAAAACAAGGTTTGGACCCACAGCACTTATGCTTCCAAAGCTTGAAAGATTTAAACCCGGTACCTACATGGACTTTTGGAAAACACTGAATTTTGATTCAAAAATAATCAAAATATTTTGGGATCTGCTCAAAGACAGTGATATTAGAAATTACATCTTTAAAAACTTTTTATTTGAAGTGCCTTTGATTAATAAAAAACTCTTTGTACAAGATGCCAGAAAAATCGTACCGGCCTTAAGTGTAGATGACATAGAGTATGCCAATGGTTTTGGTGGGGTAAGACCGCAGGTTTTAGATAAAGAAAAAGAAAAACTCATGCTAGGAGAAGCCTCTATCAATCCAGGTAACGGCTTGATCTTCAACATGACACCAAGCCCTGGGGCCACCTCCTGTCTTGGAAATGCCGAAAGAGACCTAAAGGTCATCGTTGATTTTCTTGGCCTTGAATATGATGAAACACAATTTTTAAAAGATCTGACGGAGTAAATACACACATATTCTACACACATAAGTTATAGTAAAAATAATTAGGATATTTCCGTAAAAAGGATTATTATCATGAAAAAAAATACTATGACACTCACAAATAATATGACTGGGGACAGCTACGAATATAAGATACTAGAGGGAACAAGAGGGTCTTGCGTTGTAGATATACGTACCTTTTTTGCAGATTCAGGCATGTTCACTTATGACCCTGGGTTCACTGCTACTGCCGCTTGTGAGTCAACCGTTACCTTCATAGATGGAGGTAAAGGAGAACTTCGTTACCGTGGCATAGCCATAGAAGAGCTAGCCAATAACCATACCTATCTTGAAACATGTTTTTTACTCTTGAACAGCCGTTTACCTTCAGAAGAAGAACTTTATAAATTTGACTTAGAAATACGCCACCGGGCATTTTTACATGAAGGGCTACGCCATCTCTTTAATGCCTTCCCTGACAATGCACACCCCATGGCAACGCTCTCTGCAGCTGTCACGGCACTCTCTACATTTTATAATGATCACTTAGATATGACCCATGAAGAAGAATTCTTAGAGATGGCACATCGCATCATCTCTAAGATGCCTACTATCGCAGCCTTTGCGTACCGTCATTCACTGGGTATTCCTTTCATACAGCCAGACATCGACCTAGGTTTTACAAAAAACTTCTTAACTATGATGCGTGCCTACCCCGGAGGGAAAATGCACCTTTGTGCAAATGGACATGAAGATATAAAAGATGTGGAAGTACGTGCCCTAGACACCATCTTCACTCTACACGCAGATCATGAACAAAATGCTTCCACTACTGTAGTGCGTGGAGTTGCTTCAACAGGAGCACACCCTTATGTTGCCATAAGTTCAGGTATCTCGGCACTTTGGGGACGGGCACACGGAGGAGCGAATGAATCAGTTATTGCCCAACTTGAATACATTGGGTCTGTGGAAAATGTTGAAGCATTCATTAAAAGAGCCAAAGACCCGGATGATGACTTTCGGCTCATGGGATTTGGACACAGAGTCTATAAAAATTTTGACCCAAGAGCCAAAATACTCAAAAACTTGCAAGATGAGCTAAGAGAAGAATTAAACCTAGATACTGAGCTTATGGCAATTGCCCGAAAAATAGAAGAGATTGCCTTGAGTGATGATTATTTTATTTCACGTAATCTTTACCCCAATATAGATTTTTACACCGGAATCATTTTAACTGCCCTTCAAATACCAAAATCTATGTTCACTCCAATTTTTGTAATTGGTCGAACAGTTGGATGGATAACACAATGGATAGAATTCAAAAAAGACAAAACATCTAAAATTGCACGACCGAGACAATTATATATTGGAGAATAATCGTAGGGTGCGTTTTCAACGCACCATATAATAAACATGCAAAGAATAAAAATTCCGCCGCAAGGGGTCAAAGAGTTCAAATTCAAGGTGCGTTAGCAAACGCATCCTACAAATACCCTATTTTTATTAGCTAAAATAAGCATTTTTATTATTTTTCCCATACCATGGGTTAAAAAAGGTCTTAAAGTATCTTATTTTGTCTTTTAGGTAGTTTTATATAGATTTCTAGTGATTTTTATAACTTTACATCAATTATTTTCTGATTTGACTCAATAATCTTCAAATATGAAAATGTAAAGCAGTTTAAACAATGAATCCATCTGTCAATACTAGATTGACACAATAATTCAACATGACAACCTATTTACTACAAAACTTTACAAATACTAATTAAATCAAATTAGCAGCGTTTTCTTGTTTCTCAGCTCCAGCTGTGAAACCTACATCGGTATTTATATATTAAAAAGATATCTTTATGATTTGTAGTCCGATAGAAGTTCAACAGCAGGAGCTGTTGAACAAGTAAAACTCCTAGACTATTGACAACCCACACATTCTTGTGAACGGTCCTCAACATCTCCAGAAGACTCAGGAGACTGAGAACGTAAATAATACGTTGACTTCAACCCAAACTTCCAGGCATTCATGTAAATCTCATTCAAGTACTTACCACTTGCTTTGTCAAGTGTAATAAAGATGTTTAACGATTGCCCCTGGTCTAACCACTTTTGACGTATAGCCCCTGCTTTTATAAGTAGGTTTTGATCAAGGTCATATGCTGGTGTATAGTACTGCCAAGTATCTGCAGACAAGTTTGGTGCGACAACAGGAATCAGTCCTGAAAGATTTTCTTCAAACCACTTTCTTTTATAAACAGGTTCAATAGCTTGTGTTGTCCCTGTCAAGATAGAGATTGACGAAGTAGGCGCAATGGCCATAAGGTAACCATTTCTCATACCATCTGTTTTTACTTTTTCTTTTAAGGCTTGCCAGTCATGACTGTAACCAAAGAGTCCACCTCTGTCAACAAGTTTACATGCATTATCATTTGCCTTGTCAATAGGGAAAATACCTTTTGACCAATCCGAACCATCAAAAGTCGGATACTTTCCTTTTTCAAGCGCAAGGTTACTAGATGCTTCAATCGTATAGTATGAAAATGATTCCATCACTTCATCGATCTTTGTAAAGTGTGTATGACTTCCCCACTCTATTTTCTCTTCTGCTAGCATCTGGGCTTCACCCATAACACCAAGACCTATCGATCTTGATTTCTCATTTGTCTTTTTCACTTTTGCAAGAGGATAGAAGTTTAAGTCAATGACATTGTCAAGCATCCGAATAGCAGTTGGGACAACACGTGCCAAGTCTTCTGTCGTATTTACTTTTGACAAGTTAACAGAAGCAAGGTTACATACTGCCGTATCACCGTCTGTTTTTTCTTTGTCTACGATCCAGATCTGTTTACCGTTTAAACTGTCAAGTGCAGTCACTTTCTTCGCTGGTTTTGTCATGCCGTTGTCTACTGTCAACATTTCATTTTCATCATAAGCTTCTACTGTGCCATCTTCAAATGTAAACTGTGTCTTATAGGTATTGGGACCTGTATTTTGAAAGATCTCCGTACAAAGGTTTGTAGATCTAATCACCCCTGCATGTTTGTTAGGGTTTGCTCTGTTGGCCGTATCTTTAAATGTAAGGAAAGGGTTACCTGTTTCAAAGTAAGAACGAAGCATCTCTTTCCAAAGTCCTTTAGCCGAGATACGCTCTCTGACAATATCGTCATCTGAATTTTCAAGTTCCAAGTAACGCTTTTCAAAATCTTCACCATAGAGTGTTGTCAACTCTTTTACTTCAAATGGATCAAAAAGTGTCCACATTTCATCTGCTGCTACTCTTGCCATAAAGAGATCATTTAACCAAATTGCTGGGAAAAGGTCATGTGCTCTACGACGCTCCTCTCCAGAGTTTTTCTTTAAGTCAAGGAAATCACGAATGTCAACATGCCAAGGTTCAATGTAAACAGCGATTGCACCTTTACGTGTTCCAAGTTGGTCAACAGCAATGGCAACATCATTGGCAATTTTTAAGAAAGGAACGATCCCCCCTGCAGCATGTTTATGTCCGTCAATGTATGAACCCATACCCCGAACCAGTGACCAGTCCCAACCTATACCTCCACCAAACTTAGAAAGTAATGCCATCTCTTTGTAGCCGTCGAAGATACCT
>JAUVCL010000107.1 GCA_030595845.1 Campylobacterota bacterium | reverse complement strand
TAGTGATTTTGTGGCGCGTTTTCCCTCATAAGTTCACCTGATGCAGATCTTGAAACATACGCGACTATATCCATGTTATTACCGGTTTTCTGATTGATACGGGTATAGAGATCTGTTTTATCAGTGATTTTGTTTAACCCGCTAAAAGAACGGTATGCATCTATATGACCTTTCATAATGATGTTTTCAAAGTTTTCTGAATGGCGGTATTCTTCACGTATTTTTTTGTTGCGTATACTGCTGGAGAGTTGTAGACCCATTTGTTTTGATTTGTTGATCACGGGATCTAAAATGAGCGGATCAATATGTTTATCTTTGAGTATCCCCAAATGGTACAACATCATATTTATCTTGTCTCCGATAAAATTAAAGAATCTTGATATAAAGTTGTTTGGTCCCAACCAGGTATCTAAGCGTGTTAAAATATAGCTGAATGCAAAGACTTTAAGAATGGGTCCAAGCCAAGAGATAGCAAGTAGGGAAAGTGTCCATGATACTATTTTCGTTATAAAGGTAACAATGGCTGCAAATACACCGGCAATAAACAGTCGAAGCTCTGCAAACACTACAATGTTATCGAGTAACCCTACAAAGTATAACATCCATCCTGAGAGGGTCACGCCAAAAATAAAGAAAAATATATTTTTAAATTTGCTTTTTAGATCTTGTCTTAAATAGAAGTCTTTGGCCTCTCCTAGTGCATCGATGACATTTTCTATAATATGTGTTTGGATCCAAGTGGCAAGTACGGAGTCCAGTAGCCAGCGCTTGATGAGAAGAATAAGACCTTGAAAAAACGTAAGTCCTGCTATAAATGCAACAAAATGCAGTTTCGCAGCCAGCCACAAAGAGAGTACACTGGTTTTAAATACCAGTGCTACGGCAAACATATATCCGGTAAGATACTGATAGGAAGATTCATGTGTGAACTTGAGTATAGTGACAAGTATAGTGGGGACGATAATAGCGATGAGTGCTTTATATCGTCGTTTAATATTAGCTCTCTTCGCTCATATCTGTCGTGTAAACACCTGTCAGTCTTTTCCAAATGATAGAGGCATTGAGACCAAACCAGATGAGAAGCCCGATGCCAATGGTTGCTGCCCAGCCTGCTTGGGTGAGTTCTGTTACATTAATAATATTGTACTGCTGTAAACCCCAGATAAATGCAGCGATGATGATCACAGTGATAATAGCACCATACAGTTTTAAACTCTGGAAAATAGATTTAATGGCGAGTAACCAGAGTGCAAGCATCATCAAGATACCAAAGGGTTTAAAGCCTGAGAGTATATCATCTGCATTGGAGATATAGTGTATGAAATGATATCCTGTCGGGTTCCAAGTACCAATGGATAGAGCCATAGAGAGTAGCAGCGTGACCCACCATGCTAAATGGACAACTTTTTTGCCTCCTTTAGTGGTAGATGTTTTGGTTAAGACATTTGGAAGCATTTATAATCATGTAAGTATTGTATTTTAATGAATTATATCCAAATATTTTTTAGCTATAATACGATAATAACTGTGAGTGCATCACAGTATTTAAAATGAAACGGAATAACACATGGAAAACACAAACAAAGAACAATCAAATAGTGAACAATCAAAAAATTTAGGTATCAAAATAGGTAAAATAAACACGTTGGAAGTCATGCGTGACACAGATTACGGATATTTCCTTGAATCTAAAGATGAAAATGAAGTACTGCTTCCCAATGTCTATGTCATGGAAGATGAAATGCCGATGGGGTCACTGTTAGATGTCTTTGTCTATACTGACTCTGAAGACCGCCCTGTAGCAACAACCAAGATGCCTTATGCAAAATTGGGAGAATTTGGCTACTTTACCGTAGTTGATTACAAGCCGTATGGTGCTTTTGTGAACTGGGGACTGCCAAAAGATCTTTTTGTCCCTCTCTCTCAGCAGAAAGAGCACTTCACCATAGGTAAAAAGTATCTGTTACGGGTTTGTCTGGATGCACAGACAGATCGTCTTTTTGCAACACAGAAAATAGGAAAATATTTAAACAGAGATATGAAAGGTCTGCACCAGAACAAAGTTTTGGATGCCATTGTTTTGGCTAAAACACCACTGGGCTTTAAAGTGGTAGCGGATAATCAGTATGAAGGTATGCTTTTTAGCAATGAGATCTTTGAAGATATACGCATAGGTGACAGTAAAAAAGTGTATATCAAAAATGTAAGAAAAGACTTTAAGCTGGATTTTTCTCTGCAGCCCATAGGAAAAAAAGCGAAGATAGGTGAAGCAGAAGGCACTATATTACAGGTTCTGAAAGAAGGAGAGGGTACATTACCTTTTACCTATAAGAGTGATGCAGATGATATCAAAGCAAAATTTGGAATGAGTAAGAAAAATTTTAAACGTACATTGACAGAACTGATTGAGAGTAAACAGATTGAGTTATGTGAAGATTCCATTAAACTTTTGTAAATCTTTCTCGATATACTTAATGTACTAAATATTTAAGGAAAAGATATGGAACTAATGGATTTATTAAAAATAGGTGCTTCAATGATACAAGGTAATAGTGATGATGCCACAACAGGACTTGATATTAATGATATTACTTCTGCTCTAAGTAAACTTATAGGTAATGGTGAAGGTGGACTTGATTTAGCTGCACTTGTAGGCGGATTGTCTCAAAATGGTTTAGGTGAGATAGTAGGGTCATGGTTAGGAAATGGTGAAAATGCATCGATCTCTACGGATCAGATTACAGACCTCTTGGGTTCAGAAAAAGTTTCTGAATTTGCTTCACAACTTGGTATTTCTGAAAAGAGTGCTAAAGGGGCATTAGCTGATTCGTTACCACAAGTTGTGGATCAGGCAACGGCAGGGGAAGGTACCATTATGGATGAAATGCTTGCTCAGGTAGGCGGTCCGCAAGGTGCTATGGATATGCTTGGAAAGATGTTCAGATAAGCGTTAACGCTTCTACTATCCAAAGAAGTGACTTCTTTGGATGTAATAGTAGATTATAATCCCAAATCTATTTTCCCTGTTCTTTTTTAATGAAAAATGAACCTATGGTTGTTGTTAAAACCATAAATATAAGCATACTCACTATACCCATTGCACTTCCACTATCAGTATCCGGTTCAGTTACAGGCTCAACAACAGGTGAAATATCACCTCCTGCATAGAGACATGAAGTAATGACAGCCGCACTTACCAATAATTTTATTTTAGTGTTTTTCATTGTTTTTTCCTTTTATATTTAGGGTTATTTGATATGCCCTTATTCTAAATACTTTATGTATCATAGCTTAGCCGGTTGCATAAAAGATGAGATACCCAATGAAACAGTAATGAGTGTGAAATTCTTTGGATTAACATATAACTACACCTTCTTATGCATTATAACAATTTATAGTTAATTGCACTATATTTCATGCTTGGGAAAATGTTTCGTTAATTGTTAAGATAGAATACCGGACAGGCATCCATAATATCTTTTAACTCACTATACTCCATCTGATGTGCTTTTGCTACAGGCACTTCAGTCACATAACCACCTGCAACATTTACACCACTGTAAATAGCACTATCTTGCAAGCTGGCATCTCTCCACCCAAGATCTGCTAACTTCTTTACATACGGCAAAGTAGCATTTGTCAATGCATATGTGGCAGTCACAGGGTAGTCACCAGGCATATTGGCTACACAGTAGTGTATCACTCCATCTACTTCAAAAACGGGATCATCATGTGTTGTCGGTCTGGAAGTCTCTATACAGCCACCCTGATCGATAGCAACATCTACCAAGACGGCTCCTTTTTTACAAAGAGAAAGCATCTCTTTTGTGATCAAATGTGGTGCTTTTTCACCTGTACTATAGACTGCACCTATAACTATGTCTACAGTAGGCAGGATCTTTTCTATATTGTAATGGCTTGAATACAAGGTTGAAACATTATCTGGCATTAACGTTTCAAGTGCACTCATACTGCTTGGGTTTCTTCCCATGATAACAACATCTGCTCCCAATCCTACTGCAATTTTTGCAGCATTTCTAGCTACGGTTCCACTTCCTATGATCAAAACTCTAGAGGGCAATACGCCGGTTGCACCACCTATGAGCACACCCATACCATTAGTATGGGCTGAAAGGAAATGACTTGCAACCATCGGCGCAATTCTGCCTGCTATCTGACTCATAGGTTCAAGAAGAGGTACTCTTTTACCCTCTTGTACTGTTTCATAAGCTATAGCGATTACTTTTTTCTCTTTAAGCACTTCGGTTAATGCTCTTAAAGGTGCAAGATGTAGATAGGTAAAAAGTATCTGTCCAGCTCTTAAAAGATCATACTCCCCGGGTTGTGGCTCTTTAACCTTTAAGATCATTTCACAATGCTCAAATATCTCTTGAGGATCTTGCAGTATCGTTGCTCCTGCTTTGATGTAATCATCATTAGTGAACCCACTTTTTACTCCGGCATCATTCTCTATGTAAACTTCATGCCCACTTTGTATAAGTACTCTGACACCAGAAGGGATCATACCTACTCTGTACTCTTTGACTTTTATTTCTTTTGGAACACCAATTTTCATTAAAATTTCTCCAAACTTTTCATTAAGTATATCACTTTATAAGGTTTGAACCTAAATATCTCCTCTTAATTATAATATATATAAATTGATAAGGTTTTCATATAGAAATAAGAAATTATAGTAATATGTACATTACCTTGACTCATTTATAAGTATTTACTAAATATAATGTCCTAAACAAAGGGTATATCAATTGGACATAACAACAGATACATATTATAAAAACAAATTTACTTTAAAGTATAAAAATAAAGAGGTAGAAGCAGATTACCTAGACTCTATTTTTGATATGAAAAAAATGCAAATGTTATTTATCATGGGCTTAACTTTTTTCATATATGTTTTTTATATAGGATTTGACTTTTTTCTTTTGAATGAACAAGAACGTACTTTTGCTGTTCCTTTTCATATATCCATGCTTTTACTATGGATTTATCTTATCCCATCAATTTATTACAATATATTTAGAAAGTTTGCGATATTCATACTTTATCTCATGCCTATTTATGCAGTACTTGGAACATTGGTATTTGCCTATTATCATAATCCAATATACATCATCGAGATCTATGTCATTTTATTTTGGTCATTTGTAACCATAGGGTATATGTTTTTGGCATCCGTTATTATCAGCAGTATCATGTTAATGAGTAGTGCCATAATACTTTATGCATTTAATATGATAGCATTTGAAGCGTATATGTTACATATATTTCTTATGACAGTAGCTTGGGTACTGGGACTTTCTGCAAGTTATATGATAGAGCTATATAGTCGGAATAATTATGAAAATGAAATAGAAATATTACAAATGCAAGATGAATTAAAAGAATTATCTCACCGTGATTATCTCACCAACCTTTATAATAGAAGATATTTTAATGAACTTGCACAAAACTTTATGAAAACTGCAAAAAGAGATGATGAAAATATTGCTGTCATTATGTTGGATATTGATAAATTTAAAAGTATTAATGATACCTATGGACATACTATGGGAGATGAAGTGATCAAGCAATTGGCTTCTTTATTAAAAAAGCATACGAGAGAATGTGATATCGTATCTAGATTTGGAGGTGAAGAGTTTGCTGTGTTATTACCTTATACAAATAAAGAAGAAGTAGCAAACATCGCGGAAGAGTTAAGAATGATTGTTGAAAATAAAGATATCA
Source organism: Campylobacterota bacterium (assembly GCA_030595845.1). Lineage (GTDB taxonomy): Bacteria > Campylobacterota > Campylobacteria > Campylobacterales > Sulfurovaceae > Sulfurovum. Next base: position 963 of record JAUVCL010000107.1, on the reverse strand, counting down.
AGATAGCCAATGATAAATATATAAACTTTACAGTAAGTTTAGGTGTAGACTGTGTAGATTTTGAAAATGATCATGATATATCAGAGGCATTAGATAGGGCAGATAAAGCATTATACAGAGCAAAGGAAAAGGGTAGAAATAGAGTTGTGATTTAATAGATATTTTATAGAATATATAACTTTGTAAGGTGTTAAATCTAAATGTTTCTCCTTTTTGTATGACAATATGTCATATATTTAGTATGCTTTTTCATACTTCGATAGAATACGATTAAAACTATGGGATATTACGTGCGATATTTACTTTTATTTTTACTACCTTTATTTATTTTTTCTAAACCCTTCAAAGTAGCCACCTATAATGTAGAAAATCTTTTTGATGCACAGTATGTCGGTACTGAGTATGATAATTATAGAGAAAGTCATAATTGGACTAAGCGTATGGTGGATATAAAACTCAATAATGTGGCAGAAGTGATCTGTGATCTGGATGCAGATATACTGGGACTTCAGGAGATTGAAAACGCTCACATTCTTGAACAGCTTAAAAAACGACTTTCTCGTGTAGGGTGCGGATATAGATACTCTGCAATCACGACTAAGAAGAATGCGACGATCCAAATTGCTTTACTCTCAAGATTTCCCATAAAAAAACAAAATGAGTTACAGGTAAGTTACTCACCCAGAGTACGTAATATACTGGAAGTTGAAGTGGATATAAAGGGTGAATCTTTATGGGTATTTATCAACCATTGGAAGTCAAGAGCTTATAAAGGGTATGAAAGCAAACGGTTGAAGTATGCCAGGGTATTGAAAAGACGTTTAGATGTAATGGAAAAGTCAAAACCTTATATTGTATTGGGTGATTTCAATACAGATTATGATGCGCACTTAAGTCTTGAAAAAAAGATAGATGATACCCATGGGAAAACAGGCTTACATCATATAATTGGGGTAGTAGATG
>JAUVCL010000042.1 GCA_030595845.1 Campylobacterota bacterium | reverse complement strand
TCAATATACGTAAGGTAAAGTCCAACCCTATGATCATGCATAAAAATCTACAACGTATGGTCAATATTGTTGCAGAAACAGATATGGTATCTCAAGTCTATCCTCTTTTAGAGGCACGTGATGTGATGATGCAAACATTTGAGGAAAATTATATTATTGAGAAAGCAGGATTCTCAACGTATATGTTTGACTTTAGTATAGAAGACAAAAAGACAGGTGAACGATTCCTTATACGTTGGGATGGTGAAATGAAAGTAACTTTGGATACGTTTAGAGACTTGGGTGCTGCCTTTATATCAGCATTGATCCTCATCTTCTTACTGTTGGTAATTTACTATAAGAGTTTTGCCATTTCTGGTATTGTATTACTGGGGTCATTCCTTTCTTTAATTGGTGTGATCGTTGGTCACTGGGTTGCAAACTGGTTTACCACTGAGACATTCTTCCTAACAGCGACATCACTGATCGGGTTTATTGCACTGATCGGGATTTCTTCAAGAAATTCACTCTTGCTCATAGATTTTGCACAGTCACTTATGGAGTGTGAGGGTATGAAAAAACGTAGAGCTATTGCTGTAGCAGCTGCTACGAGAGCTAAGCCTATTGCCTTGACTGCGGTTGCTATTATCTTAGGGTCAGCCCTACTTGCCGGAGACCCTGTATTTGGTGGCTTAGGTGTTGCCCTGATCTCAGGTACGGTTGCAGCAGTATTTGTATCGTTACTTTTTGTTCCGGTACTTATGGATAATACTAAAGCAATGGATTTTGATATGCTTGATCAGTGTGACCGTAGCAAGAAAGACAATATTTCTATCACCAAATAATATACTTCTGAGAGCCCACTTCCTGGGGCTCTCCTCTTCTTTACCCCTTTTATATCATGCATTGGCTATAATCACTCATAATTTTTAAGGAGCAACTATGGCTATTATTGGAATGGGTGACATCAAAAAAGGTGCAAGACTTGAAATAACGGGAAACCCGTATAAGGTAACAGATTTTCAACATGTGAAACCAGGTAAGGGTGCAGCTTTTGTACGTATGAAGATCAAAAACTTGGCTTCTGGTAAAACCATAGAAAAAACTGTACATGCCGGGGATAAATTTGAAGTACCGGAGTTAGAACAAAAAACGATGCAGTATCTTTATGATGATGGAGACTTTCTTCAGTTTATGGATACAACAACATTTGATCAAATAGGACTTACTCATGATCAAGTAGGAAAAGATACTTTTTCTTTTATGATCGATGGCATGGAAGCAGAGATCTTATTTCACGGGGGAAAAGCAATTTCAGTTGAAATTCCTCAAACCGTGGTACTGAAAATCGTTGAGACACCTCCTAACTTTAAAGGCGACTCACAAGGTGGTAAAAAACCGGCAACACTTGAGAGTGGTGCTGTGGTTCAAGTACCATTTCATGTGCTTGAAGGTGAGATGATCAAAGTGGATACGGTTGATTGTAAGTATTTAGAGAAAGCTAAATAGGGCTTGTTTTAGAGCGTGTATCAGGTAAGGCCTGATACGCTTGCTTTAGTAGTTATATAGGCTAACTAATTATATTTAAGTGTTCCCAATTTTAATTTGGAAACACAGAGTCATCGTTTAAACTTTATTTCTTTTTCTTCTTTTTCCTAAACACTCTTTTACAATCTTTGACAATAGCATCTGGTATGGTTGCGATCGTCATGAATTCTGACATTTTTAACAGTGGATACATATAAGATATATAATATTTAGGATCTAGTATCTTGGCTTTTCCATTTTCTATGAGTATAGGATAGGGAAGCATAGCCGCATTATTTCTTCCGATTCTTTTTGTAAATTTTCTTGTTCTCTTTCCTAACTTTATACCAATCAGTGTTGAGCTATTTTCAAGTGTTTGCGTAAATACCACTTTCTTATTATCTTTTATTCTCTCTAAAAGATCATCACCTGAGGAAACGTCTATCATGTTTTCATAATAAGGCATCCCATTCATAAACTGGTATTTTGCTAAAAGCTGGAATTTAAGTAGATCTTTTGAATTGCTTAAGTTTGGAAATTGAGTGATCAGTTTATCAAGTAGTTTTTTAGCAGATTTTTCATCATAGTCATTTTGTAAAAAACCCTTTGCCATATAAATAGGGTTTGTGATACTGATCGTTTTCTCTTTTGTGTCTACAAGCACACGTAATGATGCCATAAAGCCTCTATTTTCTTTACTTGCCATACTTACTAGAGATTTATCTGTAAATACGACTGAGAGCAGTGTACCTTTCTTATTGACAGGAACAGTGGTGATGATTTCAAAGCCTGCAGCTTTGAGTTTCTCTTCAACTGTTTTTACATCGATGAATTTACCACGAAGATAGGCTGATATTCTTCCCTGGCTGACTACTCCTATTCGTGTATGTGTAGATGATTTTACTTTCTTCATATTGTCAAATCTGTGAGGTATATAGTTTGGTGGCACACGTTTTGAAAATTTGATACTTCTATCATATATATTGTGGCTTTTATTGAATGTAATGACTTCAGGCACTTTGGGTACAGTTGGAATCATTGGTGCATCGCCAGCTTTAGGTACAGCTCTCGTTTGCGCATAGGCTTTCTTGTTCCTTCTGTTCTTTTCTGTTCCTGCTTTTTCTTTTTGCTGCGCCGGCTCTTTTATTTTAGCGATTATTGGAGCATGATGTAACAAGGTATTTACATTTTCAGTTGGCTTCATGCCAAGTTCAGTGAGGATCTCTGGTATTTCTCTATCAAGTTTTTCAACAAGTTTTAGTCTTATTTTATCTTTTATGTTCAGTGTCTCTGACAAGTTTTGCCGTCTAAAGATACCAACAACAATTTTGTTTGTGCCTTTTTTAATATACATATACATCGTACAGGGAACAAAAAGTCCTGCTTCGGGTCTTGCCCCTTCCTTGTCAAACATACCATAAGAAAATTCAGACTTACAAAGTGCGTAGGTCCAGAATGCATCATAACCGGAAAGTATCTCTTCTGCACTTTTTGTTGCTTGCATGAAATTGTGGTATCCGGCAATGCGATATTTTTTGTCGATAAAGGCCAGCTCAAAGCGGTCCTGAAAATTACTTATAAAATCATCTATGTTTTCTGGTGCTTTAAACGCATATTCAAAGTTGATCATTTTTTTTTCGGGTAGTTTGGTGTAAGGCATAAATGATTTTTCCCCACCTAACTCTTTTTCAATCATTTCATCCAGTGATTGAAATGTAGCCGTGAACTTTTCTCTCACTTCTTTATTTTCTATGCCTAAAATGTCTAACATGGTTTTAGGCATAAGGTGTCCTACATGTGTTACATTCTCATCAAGTTTTTTGTGTATAAGCATATTAAATGGTGCAAATCCTGCGATACGCGGATCTATATTAAGAAGAGGAATGATCACTTTGTCATTGACTACAGGCATAAAACTCAACACATCCAATACAGTTGAGCCATATTTTGTTTCATACTTGTCGTTGACTCTTTTATGTGGATCTGTAAGGTTGAAACCTATGCTCTTGAGTTTTTTCTCTACAAGTTCATTATATGCTTCCTCTGCATTACCTGGTATGGTATAGAAGACAGCCAGTGCGTTATTTTGTGATGTTTCATGACTGGAAGAGGGGGTTGGCTCTGATGTAGCTAAAAGAAGTGAGGGTAAAAATATACTCACACTCAAAATCAGTTTTTTGACACAATTCATTATAATCCTTTGGACAAGATATTCTTATAGAATAGCATATTGCTTATATATATAATAAATGGAAATTATAATTTCTGTAGATAGTAAGGTAAACGCTACTAAAGGTTACTGATATTCTTCTGTACTACAAGAAGGAAAGCCCTTCTTATAGTGGTAGTAAATGATTACTGATTGTCTGAAATAGTTTTTACAGAATCATTTGTATTTTCTGAAATTGTTTTCACAGATTTTGCAGTGTCAGATGAAACTTGTTTTACTGAGTCACTTGCATTTGTATTTGTAGAATCTATGGCTGTTCTTGTATCATTAGAAACAGTTTTTACTGAATCAGTGGCATTTGTAGCTACTGAACTTACAGAATCTTTAGAGTCAGATGAAATAGTGCCAGTTGAAGCATTTAAGTCATTTGAAACGGTTTTAACTGCAGATGCAGAGTCAGCTGAAACTGTTTTAACAGAATCTCTTGAGTCATTAGAAACAGTTTTTACAGAGTCAGTTGAGTCATTAGAAACAGTTTTTACAGAGTCAGTTGCGTCTTTAGAAACAGTTTTGATTGAATCTTTTACGTCTGTACTGATAACGGTACTACTGTCTTTGAAGTCAGCTGTAGTTGTTTTAAGTGAATCTTTAGTATCTGTTGAAAGTGCTGTAGTTGTTTTAGATAAGTCAGAAGTAGTATTTACTTCCATTGTTTTAATGTCATCTGACATTTTAGTTGAAGTATCTTTTGCATCAGTACTAACTGTTGATACAGTTCTTTCAGCACTTTTTGAAGTTTCAACTGCGCCGTCTTTCATAGCAGTAACAGAATCTTTAGCATCTTTACTCATACTTACAGCAGCATCTTTCATATCGGTGAACATATCTCCAAAGTCAAAATCAGCTTGCGCACTTGTTACCAATAATGCAGCTACTGCTACAGATGTTGTAATTATTCTTTTCATATTTAATCCCTTTTGATATGTTTAATAATGAATTATAGTGTAAATTATGTTAAATATAACTTAACGTTTATTATATTTAACATAATTTACGGTTATATTATAAAATATAGAGTTATTTGAAGTTAGTTTTTAAATAGATAATAAATAATAAGGTATTGTAATGAGTGTTTAATCAAAAAGAAAGAGTGTACAACCAGATTAAACTGGTTGTACATTTAATGCAGTAATTTATTTTTTGTTTGTTATGGGTGCTGCGCTTTTCTTTTTCATACGCGCTGCATATTCATCTGAAGTGATCGTTTTAACAGAATCATTTGTGTTATCAGCAATAGTTTTTACAGATGCTGCAGAATCTTCAGATACTTGTTTCACTGAATCACTTGCATTTGTATTAGTAGATTCTACAGATGCTCTTGTGTCATTAGAAATGGTTTTAGTAGAGTCACTTACATTTTTTGCAAGAGTGTCTATAGAATCCTTTGAGTCGTTAGAAACAGATTGTACAGAATCTGCAGAGTTATTTGAGATCGTTTTTATAGCGTCACTTGAATCATTAGAGATAGTTGATGATGTTTTATTCATATCATTAGAAATCGAGTTAACAGAATCTCTTGAGTCATTGGAAACAGTTTTAACAGCAGAAGTAGTATCACCTGAAACAGCAACAGTTGAATCTTTAAAGTCTTTAGAAGCTACAGTTGCAGAATCTTTAAGATCTTTTGTAGTGTTAGTGATAGAGTCTTTAGTATCTGTAGAAAGAGAAACTACAGTATCTCTACTGTCTTTAGATGTAGACAACTCAGCAACTTTAAGATCATCAGAAACTTTTACTGAAACTTCTTTACCATCTTTACTTACAGATGATACAGTTCTTTCTGCACTTTTCGAAGTCTCAACAGCACCGTCTTTCATACTGTCAACAGAATCTTTAGCATCTTTACTGATACTTATAGCAGCATCTGACATATCTTTAAACATATCATTCAAGTTAAAATCAGCTTGTACACTTGTAATAAGCAATGCAGCTACTGCTGCAGATGTTGTAATTATTTTTTTCATGATTGACCCCTTTAATATTTATATTCTAAATTATAGCAAAACTTATATTTCATATAACTTAATGTTAATATAATCATACTATATAATATGAACTAATATTATACTATGTCTTCGCATAGATAACCTAGATTAAAAAAGATGGGGTGAAGTAAAATAGAGGAAGAGAAATAAAGACAACCCTGGGTAGAGTTGCCTTTGATGTTTATATTATAGATCGTTTGAGATAGTCTTTGTAGAATCATTTACATTATCTGCAACAGATTTTACAGATTTTGCAGAGTCAGATGAAATTTGTTTCACTGAATCACTTGCATTTGTATTGGTAGATTCTACAGATGCTCTTGCATCATTAGAAATTGTTTTAGTAGATTCATTTGTGTTTTTAGCAACAGTGTCTACAGAATCTTTAGAATCAGTTGAAATTGTTTTCACAGAATCAGCAGAGTCAGTAGAAACAGTTTTCACAGAATCAGCAGAATCATTAGAGATCGTTTTTACAGAATCAGAAGAGTCATTAGAAACAGTTTTCACAGAATCTCTTGAGTCATTAGAAACAGTTTTAACAGCAGAAGTAGTATCAGCAGAAACAGCAACAGTTGAATCTTTGAATTCTTTAGATGCTACAGTTGCAGAATCTTTAAGGTCTTTTGTTGTGTTAGTGATAGAGTCTTTAGTATCTGTAGAAACAGAAACAGCAGTATCTCTACTATCTTTAGAAGTAGATACTTCTGCTGTTTTAAGATCATCAGAAACTTTTACTGAAACATCTTTTGAATCTTTACTTACATTCGTTACTGTTCTTTCAGCACTTTGACTTGTCTCAACAGCACCGTCTTTCATACTAACAACAGAATCTTTAGCATCTTTACTCATACTTACAGCAGCGTCTTTCATATCGGTGAACATATCTCCAAAGTCAAAATCAGCTTGCGCACTTGTTACTAATAATGCAGCTACTGCTACAGATGTTGTAATCATTTTTTTCATTTTAATCCCTTTTTATTGTTTTAATAATTGTATTATATCCTAGCTTATATTAAATATAACTTATAGTTTAAATAATTTTTATTTAGGGTGATTTTTATTTGAATGGGTTAATTATTAAGTAGATAGTAGGATTATGATTGAGTATTGCTAAGTAAGATGTATAAATATATGTCTAAATGATCAAAATGATATATAAGATGTTGAGAATGTATCTGAAATGAGGCATATATCAACCTATTTAATGATAATTTGATACAATACTAAAGATGAAATTCAAATATATAATTCAATATTTTTGATGGTTATTGAAAAAAGGAATAGTATGAAAAAATTATTGGTAGGATGTGTTGCCATAATAACTTTTGGATTTGCAGAAAGTTATACACATGCAGAGAGAATTTTAGATATGCAAAAATTGGCGCAGGCTATGCAAGATATACAATCTGGATTTTTTTATAATAATCTAGACATTGTGAAAGCAGGGGCAGAAGACTTAAAAAAGACAATAGTCAAAATAGGGCCTATCAAAGAAGAGGTGGAAAATACAGATGTATATGAAAGATGGATGGATGGAAATACAGCTATGAAGAAACGTATACAAAGAAAGATCGTGCAGCATAGTGAGGATATCATTGCACGTTTTTCTGATGGTGATGCAACACAGGCATTGCAGGTTTTCAGTAAAATATCATCAGAGTGCATGAAATGTCATGTCAGTTTAAGAAAGTGGTAGGGATCAAGATGAAAAAAATAATAATTGTAGCGTTATTACTCAATTTATGGGGACATGCCGGGGATATTACTTTAACAGGTACTGTAGTCTCTGATGGACAAAAAATGATCGGTAGCCGATTTATGGGATACATTAAACATGTATTTGTCAAAATTGGAGATAAAGTAAAAAGAGAAGATGATCTGTATGAGATGGAATCTGCTGAGTTTGATATGATGAAGATGCAGACTGATCTGATGTTGGAACAGTCAAAAGTGGCTGTTGAGTACTGGCGTGAAAAATTAAGAGGCATTAATTTAAAAAGATCAAGATTAAAAGATAGGACTAGTCATGGGAGTAGCACAGAAATAAATTTTGATGACTTTGCTGATATGGATGCGCAGGCTGCAAATGTAGAGTCGATGTTAACGGCAATGCAGTTAATGGTAAAAGAAGCGAATATCGCAGCTAAAAAAATGGCTAGTACTTATAACTACATCAAAATGAAAGCACCTTCAGATGGTGTTGTAGTTCAGCGTAACATTAAAGTAGGTGATATGGTCATGCCTGGAATGTTAACCATTATGCTGGTTGATACAGAAGATCTTGAAATTGATGTTTCCATTTCCGAGAGTATCATTTCTAAAGTGCATGAGGGAAAAAAAGTACCAGTAGAGATTCCTTCTCTTAAGTTTCATACCACAGGTGTGATACATGCTATTGTTCCTGATGCAAACCCGATGACACATAAAATTAAAATGCGTATACGTTTTGATAAAGGTGATATGAATATTTTCCCTGGAATGTATGCTAAAGTCATAGTTAAAGATACTAAATAAAACTTTTCAGCGATGTGGGACTTCTCACATCGTTTTTTTATACTTTTCAACACAATTTTACTCACTTTTTACACTTTTTCATCAATTTTAATTATTTTTACATTAATCAATATTTATTAACAAGTAAATAGTTACAATAGACTTACTTAATATAACAGGAGAATAAAAATGAAAAAATCTTTATTAATTTTAATATTGGCCAGTGGTATGCTTTTTGCTCAACAAGAGGTACGTTATCCCGAGAGAATGAAAAACATGCAGGAGATGGAAACTGCAATGTCTGAGATTCAAAAAGGTTTTCTTTTTGATAATGTAAATGTTGTTAAAAATGGGGTAAAACATCTTAAACAGACTATAAGTCATACAGAATCATTTATTAAAGGTGGTGTTAATAAGGAAGGATTCAACTCTTTGATCTATGCAAAGAAACAAGCTGTTGATATTAGTAAGATTGCAGATGAAATTTTGGGAGCATTTGAAAAAGGTGACAATTATAATGCTGCAAATGGATATTTGAGAGTATTGAGTAAATGTTTATCTTGTCATCAGACTATTAGATCTTGGTAAGTTTTTTATACTAAGATAAAAGGAGTGATGTTGGCATCTGTAGTCTTACCTTTAGCTAAAGGTTTTGAAGAACTTGAAGCTGTTGCATTGATAGATGTTATGCGACGTGGTGGCATTGATGTTCGAGTAGCTTACCTTGAAGATGAACTTCAAGGTAATTTAGTATTGGGTGCCAATGGTATAACGATACAGGCTGACACTTCACTTAAAAATATCATATCTGATGACTTTGATATGATAGTACTTCCCGGAGGATGGGACGGCACTTATGCCTTGGCAGAAAATGCTCGTGTCCTCGAACTTCTAAAAGAATTCAAAAAAAATAAAATTGTAGGTGCGATGTGTGCTGCACCTTTTGTACTTAAAAAAGCAGGTGTATTGGGTAATGAATATACCTGTTACCCTGGAGCCAAAGATGAGATAGATCATCCTGGTTATAGAGAAGACAGTAAAGTGGTTAGCGATGGTAATATCATCACATCAAGAGGTTCTGGAACGGCGGTCTGTTTTGGACTTGCCATCGTAGAACGTCTTGTAGGTCAAGAGACCATGCAGGCAGTTAAAGACGGAATGTTATTGGACTACTGTTAATCTCTTTTAATTCAATCTATTTTTACCTAACCTTTGCTATATTAAAGCCAATATAAGCAAAGGTCGATTAATGTCAGAAGAACCACGAAATATTCCCCAATTCACCCATTTACATTTACATACCGAATACTCACTCCTTGATGGTGCGAATAAGATAAAAGCACTAGCTAAAAAAGTAAAAGAGCAGGGTATGACCTCTGTTGCCATGACAGATCATGGAAATATGTTTGGAACCATTGACTTTTATAACACTATGCGTAAAGAGGGCATTAAGCCTATTATTGGGATGGAAGCGTATGTACATAATCAAGATGAACTTGGGGATAAAAGTGTAAGACAACGTTTTCACCTCTGCTTGTATGCAAAAAATGATGTGGGTTATAAGAACCTGATGTATCTCTCCTCCCAGGCATACATTAAAGGCTTTTATTATTATCCACGTATCAACTGGAATTTACTCAAAGACCATACTGAGGGCTTGATCTGTACTTCTGCTTGTCTGCAAGGGGAAGTGAATTGGCATTTAAACCTCTCTGAACGTAACCTAAAGTTTGGTGCGAAAGGTTATGAAAAAGCCAAAGAGGTGGCACTGCGTTATCAAGAAGCATTTGGAGATGACTTTTATTTGGAGCTTATGCGTCACGGCATCGGTGATCAGCATCGTATAGACAAACAAATTATTCGAATTTCGCAAGAGACGGGTATTAAGATCGTAGCAACCAATGACACACACTACACTAATCAACCTGATGCAGATGCCCATGAAGCATTTATGTGTATTGCGATGAATAAACTTTATGATGATCCTAACCGTTTACGTCACTCTGTTCATGAGTTTTATGTAAAGTCTCCAGAACAGATGGCAGCACTTTTTACCGATATTCCTGAAGCACTTGAAGCGACACAAGAGATAGCTGATAAATGTAACTTAGAGATAAAATTAGGAGATCCGACACCGCCTAACTTCAAATTTGCAAGAGAACGTGCGGCAATGTCTAACATATCTATGCCTTTTCCAGATATAGAGTATTCACTTGAAAATGATATTGTCCTTTTTGAAGAAGAGTCTAAGCGCGGGCTAGAAAAACGTTTAGAGATCGTTCCTGAAGAAAAACATAAAGAGTATAGAGACCGACTCAAAGTTGAGATGGACATTATTAACAACATGAAATTTCCCGGATATATGCTGATCGTTTGGGACTTTGTGGACGCAGCAAAAAAGATGGGTATACCTGTAGGACCGGGTCGTGGTTCTGCTGCGGGCTCACTTGTAGCTTATTCACTTGAGATCACCGATATTGATCCTATGCCTTACGGATTGCTCTTTGAGCGTTTCCTGAACCCTGAACGTATCTCTATGCCGGATATCGATATGGACTTTTGTCAGGCAAGAAGACAAGAGATACTTGATTATGTTGTAGATAAATATGGTAGGCATAATGTTGCCCAAATTATCACGTTTGGTAAATTACAAGCTAAGGGTGTGATTCGGGACGTAGCAAGAGTACTTGATATGCCGTATTCTAAAGCAGATGCCATGGCAAAACTCATCCCTGATGAGCTGGGTATAGATTTGAAAGGTTCTTATGAAAAAGAGCCAAAGATCAAAGAACTCTTAGAGCGTGATCCTCAGGCTAAACGTACTTGGGAGTATGCTTTAGCATTGGAAGGGCTGAACCGAAATGCTGGGACACATGCTGCGGGTGTGGTTATTTCAAATGAACCGCTATGGCTAAAAACCCCTTTGTTCAAACCTACAGGGCTCGATACCCTTGCAACACAATATTCGGGTAAGTATGTAGAAGATGTAGACCTTATCAAGTTTGACTTCCTTGGACTTAAAACGCTTACGGTGATTGAAGAGGCGTTACAGCTTGTAGAGCGAAGACACGGAAAGCGTATTAACTTTGTGGAAGAGGATATTGAAGACAAAGACGTTTATAATTATATTGGTAAAGGAGATACTTTAGGCCTATTTCAAATAGAGTCTGCTGGTATGCAGGAATTAGCCAAAAAGCTTAAGCCAAACGGTTTTGAAGATATTATTGCGATGCTCGCACTGTACCGTCCTGGTCCTATGGAGTCAGGGATGCTTGATGACTTCGTTGAGCGTAAACATGGACGTCAAAAAATCACGTATGCTTTCCCTGAGCTAGAGGCTATACTCAAGCCTACCTATGGGGTCATTGTTTATCAAGAACAGGTTATGCAGATCGTACAGACCATCGGTGGATTTAGTCTGGGTGGTGCAGACTTGGTACGTAGAGCTATGGGTAAGAAAATTAAAGCAGAGATGGACAAACTGCAGGGTGAGTTTGCAGATGGTGCGGTTAAAAAAGGCTTTGATAGACAAAAAGCCTTTGAATTGTTCGACCTTATTGTTAAATTTGCAGGTTATGGTTTTAATAAATCACACTCTGCAGCCTATGCGATGATCACTTTCTATACCTCGTATCTAAAACACTATTACCCGACAGAGTTTATGGCGGCTATCTTGACGTTGGAAAAAAACAATACAGACAAGGTGGTTAAATACGTTGATGAAGTGAAAAAGATGGGTATGAAACTTCTTCCTCCTGACATTAATAAGTCTGGTCTTGTATTTGAAGCACGTAGCATCGATGGTGAAGAAGTTGTTATGTTTGGAATGGGTGCGATCAAAGGTGCAGGGGATATTGCTATCAATACCATGCTTGAAGCCAGAGGTGACGAAGCGTTTAAAGATTTTTCTGATTTTGTGTCGCGTATTGATTCTAGTAAAGTGAACAAAAGGGTGGTCGAATCTCTTATTAAAGCAGGTGCTTTTGACAGTTTTGGCTATTCTAGAAAAGCTATGCTGTCACAATTGGAAGATATCATAGAGATGGCTAAAAAAGCAGGAGAAGCTAAAAAACAGGCAGTCAATTCCCTTTGGGGTGATGATGAAGAACTCACTTCTGTAACACTTGAACTTACAAATATGGAAGAGTTTGAACCTATGGAGATCCTGGAAATGGAAAAAGAGTCTTTAGGCTTTTATGTTTCAGGTCACCCCTTGGATAAATACCGTGAAGCGTTAGATGAGATCAACTATACCCTCAGTTCAGAGATAGATGACCTGGCAGACGGTTCACAAGCGATGTTCATAGGGAAGATCGAAGGGATCACAGAAAAGATATCTAAAAAGGGTAATAAATTTGGTATAGCCAATATTATGGATCTACACGGCAATATTGAATTGATGCTTTTTGAAAATCGTCTTAAAGAGCTTGATGAAGATTTTGATCTTTCCAAACCCATTGCTTTTAAAGTCAAGATCACTAAAGATGGTGATTTTACCCGTATGAACATTATGAAGATCACCACTATGAAAGATGCAAAGAAAACGAAGGTAAAGGTAGAAAAAGAGGTCAAACATGTGGAAGAGCCTGTGCAACCACCACTTATTTTAGCTTTAAATCTTATGCCGGATGCAAAAGTAGTTGAAGAACTGATGTGCCTTGTTGATAAATATCCTGGAAAACGTCCTTTGGAATTGCACATCAAGTCTAAACTTGCAGATGTGATCATTGAGTCTAAAATGAAAGTCAGTGAGTTGATACTCGAAGAGGCCAAAGAATTAGGTATTTATGTTGAAGAAAGTTTGGCGCTTGAAGGATAGTATTTATGTCAGATAATCATGATGAAAGGGCATTAAAAGTCTTAGAAAAAGCAGTCTATAGAGCACAGGCATCACTAGAAGAAACAAAATACTTTCAACCCTTTATAATGTTACTAAATGATGCAGGTAAGATAGAAGTATTTGAAAATGAGATCAAAGATTCCACTGAAAGTTATGCTGCATTGGAAGAGGTTTTGAATGAACGTATCAAAGAGCGTGATGTAGATGTATTGGTCATACTGGTTGATACCATGATTCCGGAGAAATTTGTACAGGATGTTCCTGGTGGTATACGTGTACACTTGGAAGAGAAGAGCCAAATAGAAACAAAAATAGGTGCAAGGTTCTTGTATGTACCTTATGAACTTTGCAGGGTAGGTGACGGGGAATTATTTGTAAAACTCCATATCCCGATACCTGTAGGTTTTCCCGCTGAATATATCGTCAAATAAAGAGCTTGAAGAGATAAGCACGAAGAGGGAACATCAGAATAGAGATTACCTGTGTAGTATAGAAACAAATAAATAAGATAAGATTTGATCAGACATCATTTAAATGACCTCAAACTGTAATAGTGCTAATATCTATGTACTAAATATCAATTTAAGGAATAATTATGTCAAAATTACCAAAAATCATATGGTCAAAAATCGATGAGGCACCAGCACTTGCTACGTATTCATTGTTACCAATCGTTAACGCTTTTACTCAAGCAGCAGGTGTTTCTGTTGTAGAGAGTGATATTTCTCTTGCAGGTCGTGTTCTTGCATCTATGGGTCTTGCAGAAGATGAGCTTTCTAAACTGGGCGTTGTTGTTCTTCAAGAAGATGGAAACATTATTAAACTTCCAAACATTTCAGCATCTGTTGGACAGCTTATAGATTGTATTACAGAGCTTCAAGGTCAAGGTTACGACATTCCTAACTACCCTGAGAATCCAGCTAATGCTGATGAAGAAGCAACACAAGCAAAATATGCAGGTTGTCTAGGTTCAGCTGTTAACCCAGTACTTAGAGAAGGTAACTCAGACAGAAGAGCAGCAAAAGCAGTTAAAAGATTTGCACAGAAAAACCCACATAGACTAAAAGCATTCCCAGAGAATCCAAAGTCTTATGTAGCGCACATGGAAGGTAAGGGAGATTTCTTTGCAAATGAAAAATCTATTACTTGTGACAAAGACCAAAAAGTAAC
>JAUVCL010000011.1 GCA_030595845.1 Campylobacterota bacterium | reverse complement strand
AGAGCATCTGTTGAATCTACAAATACAAATACAAGTGCTTCAGTGAAACAAGTTTCAACTGATTCTGCAGCTTCTGTAAAAACTATTTCAGATAACGTAAATGACTCTACAAAGACTATCTCTAACGATATCTAATACATCGAAGCAACTCTAGCTAGAGTTGCTTTCTTCACTCTTCTGATTTTCACCTAAGTATTTAAAATTCACTCTTTCATTCAGAATATCTTCTTTAATCAACAATAATAATTAAATTTACACATAAAACACGTTTATCATTTTCCTTTTATTTCTATTGTGTACAATAGCAAAAATATAAGGATGATAGGATGAAAAAGGTAATAACATTATTATTGATAGTCTCGGTGATCTTATCGGCCAAAGATTACAGAAAAAACAGTGCAACTATTTCTGTCATGAATACATTAGTAAAAAAATATGATTTTGAAAGAGCATATCTGGAAAAACTCTTTTCAAATGTAAAAGTACAAAAGAGTGCTTTACATGCATTTCTTCCTCCTAAAAAACGTCCCAGAAGAAAAGAAACACGTACCAAAGAACAAATAGCCAAAGCGAAAAAAAACTATGCAAAGTATGGTCCATGGGAACGATACTCAAGGCATAAGTTAAGTACAAGCCGTGTCAATAAAGGTGTTGCTTTTATAAAAAAGTATCAAACAACATTTGAAAAAGTTGAGGCAGAGTATGGTGTACCCAAAGAGTATATAGCAGCCATTATAGGTATAGAATCTGCCTATGGAAAGAATGTAGGGAAGTATCCGGTTTTTGATACACTGAGTACTTTGGCTTTTGAAAAAAACAGAAGAAACAAATTTTTTAAAAGAGAATTGATCAAATTTATCCATCTTTCCAAAACTGAAAACTTTAATCCTAAAAATGTCTATGGATCCTATGCTGGGGCAATTGGTCTGGGGCAGTTTATGCCAAGTAATTATGAAGCTTACGGGGTTGATTTTAACGGTGACGGAAAGATAACACTTCAAAAACAACAAGATGCTATTGCAAGTATTGCCAATTATTTTAAGCAAAATGGTTGGAGAACGGGAGAACCTGTTGCCACGAGAGTCAAGTATGAGGGGATGCGCTTCAAGCAGTATAAAACTGGCTATAAAAAAACATACAATCGTAAAGACCTTAAAGGAATAGCACCGTACTATAGGTGGGATTATAAGAATAAAGTACGTTTGATCAAACTGAATAAAAAGAAATATGATGAACTCTGGTATGGTGCAAAAAACTTTTTTGTGATCACAAGATATAATCACAGTGCCTATTATGCTATGTCTGTACATCAGTTAGCGCTATTAATAGCAGATAAAATGAAAGAGAAATAGTATGAAGATCAACGTCATTATTATTGATAAAAAAGGGAAAGATAATTTATATGCCGGCTTGATCGAACATTATAAAAAAATTGCAAAACCTTTTGCTAAAGTAGAAGTGATTGAAGTATTTGACAAAGAAATAGCAAAGGCACAAGATATTTCACCAAAGCTTGCTCAAAAATCATACAGTAAAGCGTTTGAAAAATATTTGGATTCTGGTATAAATATAGCGTTAAATCCTGATTCAAAAGAAGTGGATAGTCACGATTTCGCAAATTTGCTTAAGGATAGTGTTCAGGTAAATCTCTTTATTGGCGGTGCATACGGGCTTGAGAGGGATTTTTTGGCTAAATGTAATAATGCTATATCATTTGGTAGAATAACACTTTCACATAAACTGGTGAAAGTTGTATTGATGGAACAGATCTTTAGAGGTTTGACTATCAACAATAATCACCCATATCATAAATAGGAAACCCTTGATGTTAACAGAAGTAGAATTAGAAGATTTTCAAAATAAGTTATTAGACAGAAGAGTACAGATTGATAAGAATCTTAGAGGTACAGCACTTGAACTGGATGGAATGAGAGATCTTGAGTTGAATGATGAGGGTGATTATGCAGCGGCATCTGCCGAAACCATTATAGATAGTGCTATTTTAGTGCAGCAACGTAAAGAATTAAACGAAATTGAACTTGCTTTAGATAAAATAAAACAAGGCATATTTGGTATATGTGAAATGTGTGAAGAGCCTATAGGCTTACCACGTCTAGAAGTAAAAAACTTTGCACGCTTTTGTATCACATGTCGTGAGATAAGTGAAAAAGAACAAAAAAATACCAAATAGTCTTATACATTTCAAGATTAATTAGGGAGATAAAATGAGATTAGGGTTATATATTTTTGCCGCATTGGTACTTATTGGAATAGTGGGTGCATTTACTTATACAATGAATCCAGATCATTATGCAATGGAATTAATGGGGATCAATTTTAATTTCCCTATATCAATTTGGGTTATTTTACCAATGATTATTTTATTTCTTTTCACGGTCATCCATATCGTTTTTTATGGTTTAAAAAACTATTTCTTACTTAAAAAATGGGAAAAAGACACAAATACCTTGGAAGATGCACTCTATTGGTCTTTGGTCAATGAGCCAAAAAAACAAAAATACGGTATTGATGATATCGGAAATTCTGCATGTATCCTGGGAAAAGCTTCTCTTGATCTATCTGACAATGTGGAGCACTTGAATCCAAGACTTTCACATGTTGTTAATATCATACAGAAAATTAAAAAAGGTGAATATATTGACTTAAAAGAAGAAAAAATGTCTAAAGTCTTTAATGCAGGTAACCCCATCCTGATACAAAACAGACTCAATCGTCTTGAATCAGATGAAACGTTCCCTGAAGATGTTATGAAGTCTACTTCGGAGTATTCTTCAGTAGTACGAGCACAGGCACTTGAAGTGTTTGCACGTAAAGAAAATTTTACCAATGCTCAGAAATATGCAAAAGTCTTTGATGTAAAAAACCTTTTAATCATGCTGAAACGTGTGAACTCAGAGAATGATCTTGAACTGACTCCGGAGATTCTGACAGATTTTGTTCAAGCACTTGATCTCAACTGTAGCAACTTTGTTGATATGGCTCTAGTGACTAAAAAATATTTTAAACCCGAAGAGAATTTGACACTGTTTAGAAATTTCCAGAAAGATAACGAAAAAGCGCAAAATGCCTATTTGTATCTTTTGTTTGAATATGAACTTTTGGAGCAGGTAGGTATTTACTTTGAAGAATATGAAGATGATGACTTTATGAAATTCAGAGCCTTTTATGAACTTAAAAATATGCACAGTAAATATAGACTGGAAGACATTATCGATATACACGCTGTATGTACGAAAACAAAAGAGTATTAAGCAAACGTTTTCTATGGCTACTCTTGATTTTTCCAAACCTCTTTACGTTTTAGCCCCTCTCGCGGGCTTTACTGACCTTCCTTTCCGTTCTGTTGTTAAGAAATTTGGTGTGGACCTGACTGTATCTGAGATGATAAGCTCCAATGCCTTGGTACACAACTCTAAAAAAACACACCGTATGTTAGAAAAAAGTCCCATTGAAAACCCCTATGCCATACAGATTGCAGGTTCAGACCTGGATGTCATTAAGAGAGCAGTAGAGATCATAAATCAGAGAGATGATGTAACGACGATAGATCTAAACTGTGGCTGTCCTGCACCCAAAGTGGTAAACAACCTTCAAGGCTCTTCTTTACTGACTGACTTGCCTCAAATGGCAAAAGTAATAGAGACCATCAAGAAGTATTCTAACAAAGAGTACACTTCGGTAAAGTTCCGTTTGGGGTTTAATGAAAAAAACCATGAAGAGATCGCTAGGCTTTGTCAGGAGAGTGGTGCTGACTATATTGCTGTACATGGTAGAACAAGAGCGGGAAGATACAAGGCTACGGTTGATTATGATGCTATTGCAGAGGTCAAACAGGCAGTCTCCATACCTGTACTTGCCAACGGCGATATAGACTCTCCTGCCAAAGTAAAGTGGGTACTTGAACATACAGGTGCCAACGGTGTGATGATAGGGCGTGCGGCTGTAGGTAAACCCTGGATATTTAAACAAATTACTGAGGGGATGGATGAACCTACACCCGAACTCATTAAAGAAGTTGTTTTGGAACATTATGATCAAATGATAGCCCATTATGACAAGTATGGTGCCATCGTGTTTAGAAAAAACCTACACTCCTATTCTAAAGCAGGTTACAAAGGTGCCTCAGCCTTTAGAAATGATGTGAACCGTATAGAAGACCCTAAAGAGATGCGAGAGGTGATAGAAGCCTTTTTCTCCCAACCATTCATTACTGTATAATGCTTCTTGATATATATCAAATAGACTGTGACGTAGATAGACTATAATTTCTCAAAAATCAGGATAACACTATGACCTTTGTACTCATTAAAACCATACATCTTTTTGCTGCATTTATCTATGGCGGTTTTCTCATCGTTGATAATCTTTTTTTAGTGCATATTAAAGCGTCATACAATGAAGAAGAACATAAAAGCATACGTGAGTCCTTTATGAAAGTTGTACGTAAAGTTGTGCCGCCTAGTCTTATAGTGGCGGTATTGACAGGACTTTATCTGATCACACACGTGTTTGGTCCTATAGGGGAAGAGGGGATGAGTTCATTTCAAATAATGCTCTCGTTAAAAGCTTTTTTAGGTATTTGGCTGGGTATTAGAGGTTTTGCACAAGTCTATCTAGGCATACAGCCTTTTGTCTTTAAAAGCCACGTGTTACCGTTTGCTTTTGTTGTGACTATTATTTTCCTCTCGCAGTTTATGTATCTTTAGTTAAGACTTTTTACTGCGTGACCTTTCTACAAGTACTGAGAGTACAAAACTACTTATAACAAAGCCTAAGAAGAGGAAGAATCCTACATTTAAATGTGTATCATTGGTAGTGATCACGTTGATAGGAAGACTTCTTTTTTCAAGATCTTTCATTTCATGTTCAATAATACCATCAAGACCGAGATAGGCCATAAAGATAGAGACTACCATGACATCTGCCATGGACCATTTGGTTGACTTGAGAGCGAAAAAACGTACAACAGCATTGTTACCTATAAAGCTTCTGCTATAGAAATAAAGATAGGTAGAGACAAGTTTTAGGAAGGGGAAGATAACACTGAACAGTGTCAATAAGACACCTACAAAGATCATCTTAGCTTCCTGATATTCTAATAAAAGTCTGACAAGGTCTGAAATACTTTTGGTTTGAAAGAAGATAACCTGGTCTGTAAATATAATAGATTTCTCGAGAATAATGAACTGAAATTTTTCTATTTTAGCTTCTATATCGATCATAGGAAGGAAGAGACCCGGTATGAGTAATACGACACTGGTTGCTGTGAGTAAAAAGAGTGTGATGGAACTAAGCATTGTACCTTGTATAATGACAAGTATGATCAGTAGAGCAGCCAATGATAAGATCAGGTTGGCGGCATTATTCATATCTTCTGTATTTTGTGCCAGCGTACCGTCAAGGACTATGGTACATGCTTCAAAACTATCTGTATTGTAACGTTTTAAGATATTAGTATAAATACTTGTATCTGTAGGAGAAATATTATTTTGAGTAAATTCACGTAGTTTGTCTCGCATTACTTTTTTGAGGATTTTTTGATTATCGGATCTTTCAAGTTCATTCAGGATAGTATCTGTAAATTCGGGAACCCGTTTTCTCAAATCTTTAATGTCCAAAAGTGAATCTGTTACCAATTGTTTTGTGTCACCCAAGAGACTGTTAAAAAAACCACTTTGGTTTTTATTGCGTTTTCTTACACTCCTATCCGCTTCAACGATGAGTGTATCTAGTATGGTCTCAATGTACGTTTTTATTTCGGCTCGACTTGTTTCGGTAAAATCAAATTCATCGATTTTCTGGTCTACAACATCTGAAATTCTATCTATCCAAACGGAAGAGTTGAAAAGTCCAAACTCTACACTATGCAGTTGGGCATAATCAGTTTTTAATACCTTTGCTTTTTCTCCCGTTTCAATAAGATTGATTACAGTATAGATCATAAGAGAAAGTGTAGCAATACTCAAAATAACCAACGAATATCTAAATATCTTTTTAATAAATGCCATGTCCATATTTCCCTGAAGTTTATCTAAACTTAAGTATATCAGAATTAGTGTAAAAGATTCAAAAATAATTAATATTTTGTAATACATATATTTAATTACTATGTAAAATTATTTAAATCAATTTTATTATGTAAATAAATTCTAAATGTAGTACATATAATCTTATTATTATAGTAAATATCTCTCAGATCAGAACATAATAATGCTATACTTCCAAGTTAATTTTTGGAGTAGTTAAATGATAGTAGAGCTCATACTTGTTGGTGTTTTTATAGGTACCATGTCAGGATTTTTTGGCATCGGTGGAGGAATAATCCTTGTACCTATACTTTTGGTATTGGGTATCGATATTAAAGATGCCATTGGTATTTCTATTATCCAAATGGTGTTTTCTTCCATTTACGGCTCTTACCTCAACCATAAAAAAGGCTCTCTTGTTATTGGAGAGGGTATCTTTGTAGGTTTTGGTGGATTTTTAGGTGGATATATCGGTGGTTATGTTACACAGTCTGTCTCAGATAGTGTATTACAGTTTACCTTCATGGGCTTACTCCTTTTTGCACTGTTCAGACTCTTCTTCTCCCCAAATCATGAAGATGACAGTCAAACAAAATCTCTCAATAAAGCTTTACTCTTTGCCATTGGAGTAGGTATAGGTATCTTTTCGATGACACTGGGTATTGGAGGATCGATCATATTGACACCGCTTTTGGTAGGTTTGCTTCATTACCCTCTTAAAAAAGCAGTGAGTGCAGGACTGTTTTTTGTGGTCTTCTCTTCTGTGGCAGGTATGATCAGTAGATTAAGTTCTGGGAGTATTGACTTCTCTAATGCTTTGATCGTAGCGGTTTCATCTTTGTTAGGTGTTGGGATAGGTATATGGTTAAAAGACCATATCACTTCTAAAAACCACAAAATGGCACTTTTAGCACTTTATGTGTTTTCTTTAGGTATGTTGGTTAAAAAAATATGGTTTTAAAATTACAAAGTCTAAATAATAATTTAATAGGATGTTTATGAAAAAAGATATGATACATGTATATGGTGCAAGAGAAAATAACTTAAAAAATATAGACATAAGCATTCCTAAAAATAAACTGGTAGTTGTGACCGGTATATCAGGGTCAGGTAAATCAACGTTGGCTTTCTCTACACTTTATGCAGAGGGTCAAAGACGCTATATAGAGTCTCTATCATCATATGCGAGACAGTTTTTGGGACGTGTAGGAAAACCTGATGTAGATAAGATAGAGGGGTTAACCCCCGCCATTGCTATAGACCAGAAAACCACGTCTAAAAATCCGCGTTCTACTGTGGGGACGATCACAGAGATCTATGATTACCTGAGATTACTTTTTTCACGTGTAGGAGAACAGCACTGTCACGAGTGTGGAAAACCTATCTCTTCCATGTCTGCTTCAGATATCATTGAGGAAGTGTTAAAACTGCCTAATGGGGCTAAACTTATCATTATGGCACCATTGGTCAAAGAGAAAAAGGGTACTTTTGCCGATATGCTGGAGTCGCTTCGACATAAAGGGTATATTAGAGCTATGATAGATGGCGTGATGGTACGTCTTGATGATGAGATAGAACTTTCCAAAACAAAGAAACATACCATTAAAGTAGTTGTAGATAGAGTAGTGGTAAAAGAAGAGAGCCGTGACCGCATAGGTCAGGATGTTGAAAAAGCGCTTAAAGAGAGCTATGGTGAATTGGAGATCGAAGTACTCAACTTTAAGGAGGTCGACTTTGAAAGACAGCATATGCACTATTCCGAACACTTGGCTTGTTTTGACTGTAAGTTGAGTTTTGAACCTTTAGAGCCTGTCAGTTTTTCTTTTAACTCGCCTAAAGGTGCTTGTCCAGCCTGTGACGGACTGGGGATACGTTATGCTATTGATCTTAAAAAGGTGATCGACTCGGCTCTTTGTATTGATAAGGGTGCTGTAAAGATCATGTATGGCTTTAACAAAAGTTATTATACGAAGTTTCTGAATGCTTTTTGTGAACAAAATGATATAGATGTAAAAACACCGTATGGGGAACTTGAAATCCATCAGCAAAAAGCCATACTCTACGGTAACGGGTGTTCAGTGGACTTTATTTGGAAACGTCATAAGCTCAAACGTGAATGGCCGGGTGTTATTAAGTTTGCACACGATATGTTCAAAGATGAAAAAGACCTCTCTGAATATATGACAGAAAAAGTGTGTGACAAGTGTGATGGACATCGTTTGAGACCTCGTTCTTTGTCTGTAAAGATAGAAGGGAAGAATATTGCAGATATTATCTCTATGCCTATAGAGAAATCGTATGCGTATTTTGCAGATAAAAACTCTTTTTCTCACCTCACTGAACAGCAAAAAATGATAGCAGAATCCATACTCAAAGAGTTGTATGAAAGACTGTATTTCTTGTATGATGTTGGATTAGGGTACATCACCTTAAACCGTGATGCCAGAAGTATTTCTGGAGGTGAAGCACAGCGTATACGTATAGCTTCTCAGATAGGATCAGGACTTACGGGTGTGATGTATGTATTGGATGAACCCAGTATAGGTTTGCATGAAAGAGACACGATGAAACTCATACGTACCCTTAATTCATTACGTGATAAAGGAAATTCGGTTATCGTTGTAGAACATGACAAAGAAACCATTCTTGCAGCAGACTATATTATCGATATTGGTCCTGGAGCAGGGGAGTTTGGTGGGGAAGTAGTATTTTCCGGTGATGCGAAAAAACTTGCCAAAGCAAAAACACTGACGGCAGACTATATGTACGGTAGAAAAGACATTACCTATTCGCATGACAACCTTCAAAAAGAGTGGATAGAGATTAAAAATGTCACCCTTAATAATATTGAAAAACTTGATGCAAAAATACCTTTACAAAACTTTGTATGTATTACGGGTGTCAGTGGGTCTGGTAAATCTTCATTGATACTTCAAACTTTACTCCCTGTGGCGAGAGAGTTACTTAACCGTGCAAAAAAGGTCAATAAAGTAGATGGAGTAGAGATAACTGGACTTGAAAAACTTGATAAAGTTATCTATCTGGATCAAAGCCCTATTGGACGTACACCACGTTCAAATCCTGCGACATATACAGGTATGATGGATGAGATACGTAAACTTTTTGCTCAAACCAAAGAAGCAGAACTCAGAGGATACAAAATAGGGCGTTTTTCATTTAATGTCAAAGGCGGACGTTGTGAGAAGTGTCAGGGTGACGGACAGATAAAAATAGAGATGCACTTTTTGCCCGATGTACTGGTGAGTTGTGATACCTGTAACGGTACACGTTATAATGCGCAAACACTTGAAGTACGTTATAAAGGTAAGTCTATAGCAGACGTACTGGGCATGAGTGTAGGGGAAGCATTGGAGTTCTTCAAAGCTATTCCTATGATCGCAGTAAAGCTCAAAACTTTGACGGATGTGGGGCTTGACTACATTACTTTAGGACAAAATGCAACGACGCTTTCAGGCGGGGAAGCACAGCGTATCAAATTGAGTAAAGAACTGAGCCGAAAAGATACGGGTAATACACTTTATATTTTAGATGAACCTACCACGGGGCTTCATTTTGCAGATGTTGACAGACTCACAGGTGTTTTACATCACTTGGTAGAACTGGGCAATTCTGTAGTGGTGATAGAGCACAATCTTGATATGGTTAAAAATGCAGATTATATTATAGATATGGGACCTGAAGGTGGAAATAAAGGTGGACTTATTATTGCGACAGGGGCACCTGAAAAGTTAGCCAAAGAGTATAAAGAGACAAAGTCTTATACAGGCGAGTATCTGGCTAAAGAGTTAAGCTAGATACTTAGTTGGGTCTTCTAAAGGGTTTTTTAACAGTAGCCTTTCTGCTCTCATTTGCAAAACCTATTGCCATTTTGACAATAGAAAGGATGATTATAGCGGCGATGATCTCATATCCTATGGTCCAGGTTAACATGAAAGAGGATTGATCGTTAAGTGATACAAACAAATCTATACTTCCTTCTGCAACATAAAAGAAAAGAAAGAAAAGCCCTGCAATATAGGGAAGTATAATAAAATAGATAAACAGAAATATCTTTTCAAAACCTTCAGGGAAAAAGAGGGGTGTTTGAGCAAGGTCAACATCTTGCTGTGTAAACTTTTGAGGCATAGCTTTGGGTTGATTTTTAGGCATAGATTGGGCTGGAATTTTAGGGGTGGTTTTTGTTGATCTAATCATTCTTCTATCCATTGTTGGGATGTAATCATTAGGGTTTCTCGTATGTTTATTTTATTCATGACATAAAGTTTCTATGTGAGCAACCCGACTATCTTAAAAGACCCGCGGCTTTCCGTCCTATCTTCACAGATAGTTTGGCTTTATCTAGTATAATACAAAATACTAGCATCTTAGTTGTTAATGTTAAGTTAATCACTAAAGGTTCCCTTAAAGATGCTTAACATGATTATGATGAAAGCATTTCTAAAAGAGAATAGGCTAAAATACATAAAAAACTAGGCTTATTTTGAAAACTATCACAATTATAGATACCTTTGGTTTCTTCTTCCGTTCTTATTTTGCACTTCCCCCTTTACGTAATTCTGAAGGATTTCCAACAGGATTACTCACAGGGTTCGCCAACCTTGTACATGCACTGCATCGTGATCACAGTACAGACTATTTGGTTTTTGCCCTGGATGCCAAGGGAAAGACATTTAGAAATGATATCTATCCTGAATATAAAGCCAATCGTGATCCTGCACCTGACGACCTGGTAAAACAGCTTCCTATCGCTATTGAATGGATAGAACAGATGGGCTTTGCCAATCTTTCACGTGAAGGGTTCGAGGCAGATGATATCATCACAACAGTGACCAAGTTTGCTAAAGAAAAAGGAATGAAAGTCCGCATCGTCTCTCACGATAAAGATCTTTATCAAATGATAGAAGATGGTAAAGTGGAGATGTATGACTCAGTGAAGCGTGCAGTGGTCGATGAGCAAGCCTGCATCGATAAATTTGGTGTGAGCCCGCAGGATTTTATCAATTTTCAAGCCATAATGGGGGACTCTTCAGACAATGTACCTGGAGTAAAAGGCATAGGAAAAGTAGGAGCATCTAAGCTTATTAACCAGTATCATACCCTTGAAGCCATTTATGAGGACATCGAAAATTGTGGTACACCGCGTATACAAAATCTTCTTTTAGAGAGTAAAGAAAAAGCTTTTCTATCACGTGAACTTGTGACCATGAGAACTGATGTTTTTAAAGATATAGATGTTGAAAGTTTTGTGTTTGAAGATAAGAACTATCTCTCCTGTCTGCTTGGAGAGTTTGAACACTATGAGATGAAACAAGCAATCAAAAAAGCTCAGATTGGCATGGAAGAGGTAGTGCTTGAAACACCTAAACCTAAAAAAGCGACACTTTCCTTTGAGGCTGTAACTTTGGACACTAAAGAGAAACTAGATAATGTCATTGAGAGTATAGATACAGATGCTATCGTTGCTTTCGATACTGAAACCACAGGCCTAGATACAAAAGTAGCCAAAATGGTAGGATATTCATTTTGTTTTGATGCAGGGAAAGCCTATTATGTACCTGTAGGGCACAGCTATTTAGGAGTAGAAGATCAGGTAAGTTTGGATGATGCATTATCTGCGCTGAAAAAACTACTGAAACATCAGATCGTCGGACAGAATTTAAAGTTTGACTTTTCTTTGCTTTCTAACCAGTATGATTTTTCTCCTATCGTACCTTATGCCGATACGATGATCATGGCCTGGCTCTCTAATCCTGGAACAAAAGTGGGACTGGATACTTTAGCTAAACAGTATTTTAAATATGAAATGAAGCCGTTTAAAGAGATGGTGAAAAAAGGTGAAGATTTTTCAGCCGTTGCCATATCTGATGCTACATTTTATGCGGCAGAAGATGCTTGGATGACTTTCCTGCTTTATGGTGCTATCAAAAAGAAGATGGAACTCTCTTCACTTACCCATCTTCTGAGTGAAGCGAAAAATGTAGAGTATCCCTTTATGACTGTACTCATGCGCATGGAACGTTTAGGTATAAAGATAGACCCCTCAGTGCTTGTAAAACTTCAAAAAACACTCTCTGAAGATCTGCAGACTTTAACGGATGAGATCTATACACTGTCTGAGTCTGAATTTAACATCAAATCACCTAAACAACTCGGAGAGATACTTTTCCAAAAACTGGGATTAAAAGGTGGCAAAAAAACCAAGACAGGTTACAGTACAAATGAAGCGGTGTTGAGCGGACTTTTGGGAGAACACCCTGTGATAGAAAAGATACTTTCTTATCGTGAATATCAAAAAATACTCTCAACCTATGTAGAACCCTTGTTAAAACTGGCAAATGCAGATGAAAAGAGTCGTATCTATACCTCTTTTGGACAAACAGGGACAGCCACAGGTCGTCTCTCTTCACGTGATCCCAACTTACAAAATATACCGGTTCGTTCAGCGCTTGGGCGTTCTGTAAGAGAAGCTTTTGTTGCAAAAGAAGGTTATAAACTGGTTTCTATAGATTATTCTCAAATAGAACTTCGTTTACTCGCACACTTTTCAAAAGATGCAGCATTGATGGATGCATTTAACAATGGTGTAGATATTCACCTTGCCACTTCCATTAAACTTTTTGGTGAAGCAGAAGCCAAAGAGAAACGTGGTTTTGCAAAGTCTGTGAACTTTGGACTTCTTTACGGTATGGGTCCTAAAAAACTCTCTGATGAACTGGGTATTAGTACAGGTGAAGCTAAAGAGATCATCACAAATTACTTTGCATCATTCCCTACAGTGAAAAACTTTTTAGAAGGTATTCAGGAACGTGTGAAGATAGATGGTTATGTAGAGACCATACTTAAAAGAAGACGTATCTTTGACTACGAATCTGCAAACGGTATGCAAAAAGCAGCCTTCATGCGTGAATCTGTCAACACTGTTTTTCAAGGTTCAGCTGCTGACCTTATCAAACTCTCTATGAACCAGATAGACAGCATGATACAAGAAGAAAAATTAGATGCCTTCATGCTACTTCAGATACACGATGAACTTATTTTTGAAGTGAAAGAAGAGAAAGTCGAAGCGTTAAGTAAACGTTTTGTACATGCGATGGAGAATGTTTTGGAGTTGGATGTGCCATTGGAGTGTTCAGTCTCTGTTGGAGATAGCTGGGGTGAGTTGAAATAAACTACTCATACCCACTCTACAGACCACCGGCAGAAGCTGACAATATTATCATACAGGCTACCTATGGATGTAGCTATAATCATTGTAGTTTCTGTTCTATGTATAAAAGTAAAACGTATCAAGTCAGAGAGTTAGAAGATATTTATAAAGAGATAGATGAACTTTCCAATTCTTATCCTCTGAGTAGAAAAGTATTTTTAGCGGATGGAGATGCTTTGTCTTTAGACACTTCATATCTTATAGCGTTACTGAAATATCTAAAAAGATCATTTGTAAAACTAAGAAGAGTTTCACTCTATGCATCTGCTCAAAACATCTTAAATAAATCCAGTGAGGATTTAGAACTCCTTTATGCAAACGGTTTAAATCTGATCTACTATGGTGTTGAGAGTGGCTCTGATGTGGTACTGAAAAAGATCACCAAGGGTGTAAATCAAAGTGAGATCATAGAGTCCCTCAACAAGGTCTCTGATGCAGGCATTAAAATATCAGCAACAGTCATTTTAGGCATAGGTGGATCCATATACTCGGATGAACACATAAGAGACAGTGCAAAGATCATCAATGAGACAAAAGTAACTTATCTTTCCACGCTACAGTTAGGGTTAGAAGAAGACAGTAAAGAAAAATTCTATAAAAACTTCAGTGATTTTACTATGCTTAATGATCATGAAATACTTCGTGAACAGAAGAGATTTATAGAACTATTAGATCCAAGGCATAAAATTATATTTCGTTCAAATCATGCTTCTAATGCTCTGCATCTTGCAGGAACTCTGCCAAGAGATAAAGGAAGATTGATTGATGAGTTGGATCTTGCTTTAAATAGGGGTGAGAGTGCTTTTGTACCTAAGGGGTTTCGTGGGTTTTAATGAAAGTATGACAATTTGTCATGTTTTTGAGTTAAGTTTATTTTTCAGACTATAATGAATCTATGTAGTGCAGGAGTATCTTATGGATGAATTGATAGTTCAAGGTGAAATTAGTAGTCGTATATTTACATTACGTAGAGAACAAGTGATGTTAGACAGGGATTTGGCTGAGTTATACGGTGTTGAGACTAAACGTCTAAATGAACAAGTTAAAAGAAATAGGGAAAGATTTCCATCTGACTTCATGTTTCAATTAAACAATAGTGAAAAAAATGAACTGGTCGCAAAATGCGACCGGTTCAATAATATTAAGCATTCAACTGTAAATCCTATGGTTTTTACAGAACAAGGTATTTATATGTTGTCTTCTGTACTTAAGAGTAAAAAGGCTATTGAAGTTAACATAGCCATCATTAGAACCTTCAAAAAACTTAGAGAATTTTCTAAACACTACAATGCATTAGCTAAACAACTTATAGAGATAGATCGAAAGCATGATAAACAGTACAAAGCACTCAAAAAAACTTTAGATGAACTCATTGCTGAGTCTGAGATGGCAGATATGAAGAGGATAGGATTTCTCAAAGAATAACAAGTATTACCCTAGGTTTTTTACGCTAAAATATTTACTACTAAAAACTATAAAAAGGTTTTGCAACTATGGCACTAAGTTGGAACGAAATCAGAAGCAGGGCTATCTCTTTTTCTAAAGAGTGGGAAGATGAAAGTCGTGAAAATGCGGAGTCTCAATCTTTTTGGAATGATTTTTTTCAAGTTTTTGGTGTTTCGCGTAGGCGTGTGGCTAGATTTGAAAAACCTGTTAAAAAGTTGGGTGACAGAAAAGGTAGTATTGACTTTCCTTGATATGTTTTATTAATGTTGGGAATTCCCAAGGATAAATTGAAGTAATTTCATAAAAATATGACAATTTGACATATTCTTATGAAATAAATAAAATTAGTATATAATTTTAAAAAGAATCGAGTTAGGGATTAATATATGGATAAAATACATATTATTACAGAAGTACCAAAGGTCGAACAAAAAGCATTCGATATATTAATTAAATCATATCGTAAAGAATATATCCGTACAACAGAAGAATTATTAAAAAGTATTGTTAATAAGAATAAGAATTTAATTAAAGAAATAAAAAATAAAAATGTAAGTCAGACAATACAAACCTTACGAGAATTAGTATGGAAAGAATATTTATCTGATGAAGTTTTATTTAATGCTGAACTGATGAAAGATTTATATACAAAGCTTGATACACCTAAAGAGATGTTAGATATGCTTATTAAAAAAAATATTATTTTAGAAAATACCAAAGAGTTAGAAGATTCTATACGTAGAACATGTGGTGAGTATGCTGGTAGAATATTTCCTTATATTTATCGTTTATCATTAAGCAATACACAATCAAGACGTTCAAGAGCTGGTGCAACATTTGAATATATTATTTATTACTTATATGATGTTTTAGAATATAAATATGATTCACAAAAAAAAGTTGGACGTAAATTATTTGATACAATGGGGCTTGGTAAAAAAGTAGATTCTATTATGCCAAGTATTGAAGCGTATGCTCAAAGACGTAATAAAACGATTATAGGCACTATGAAAACTTCTTTACGTGAGCGATGGCAAGAGGTAGCAGAAGAGATAGAAAGAACAAAAATACCTGAAATTCATCTGTTGACGGTAGATGAAGATATATCGCAGAATAAAGCTAAAGAGATGGCTCAACACAATATTATAGTTGTGACTTACGATTGGATAAGTAACAATGACAAACTTAAGGAGATGAAAAATATTACTTCTTTTGAAGAGTATTTTTTTGAAGAATTACCTGTAATTTATAAGTATTGGAGTACTAATGACTAAATCTCTTAATAATAAAAATAGTATCAAAATAATAGACTTGTTCGCAGGCATTGGAGGTATACGTTTAGGTTTCCAAAATGCTACCGATAGATCTATTAAATGTGTATTTTCTAGTGAATGGAATAAATATTCCGTACAAACTTATCAGGCAAATCATGGATTAGAAATTGTACATGGTGATATTACAAAAGTGGATGAGAAGGATGTACCCTATCATGATATTTTGTTGGCAGGGTTTCCTTGTCAACCATTTTCTCAAGCAGGTTTGAAAAAAGGATTTGAAGATACAAGAGGGACATTATTTTTTGATATTGCGCGTATTTTAAAAGAAAAACAACCTAAAGCTTTTTTATTGGAGAATGTTAAACAGCTAAGAGGGCATGATAAAGGTAAGACCTTAGAAACTATTCTTCATACATTGCGAGATATAGGGTATAAAAATACAAAGTATACTCTTTTGAAAGCAAGAGATTTTGGCTTACCTCAAAATAGAGAACGTCTTTATATAGTTGGTTTTTTAGATGAAAATACTAAATTTGAGTTTCCTTTAGCTACAAGAGTTGAGACTAGGGTAGGGGATATCTTAGATGATATTGTAGATTCTAAATATACTATATCTGACAAACTTTGGGCAGGACACAAAAGAAGAAAAGAAAATAATAAGAAAAATGGAAAAGGATTTGGGTATAGAATTTTTGATAAAAATTCAGAGTATACAAGTACTATTTCTGCACGATATTATAAAGATGGTAGTGAGATACTCATAGCACAAAAAGACAAAAACCCACGAAAACTGACACCGAAGGAAGCAGCAAAACTACAAGGGTTTCCTGTTGATTTTAAAATACCAGTTTCCGATACACAGGCTTATCAACAATTTGGGAATTCTGTGCCAGTAAATGTGATTGAAGCTATTGCAAAAGAGATGTTGAAAGATATATGAATACCAAATAAAAATTTCATGTGCTTCTTTCTGTATGGTCTCAATAACTTCATGGGAAAAGACAGAGAAAGACAGTGGATGGCATGTATAACTTCCCTATGGTAATGGAAGACTAGATATATAGTTACTCGAATGTCATGAGTATCTTGGATTTTATGTATTGGTATGGCGTGATATGTTGGCACTAATGCTGCAGCAAACACACCTTCAAGAGTGATAAAGAGCGCATAGAGTTTTTGTTTGGCTTGTATGAGGAATATGTTGCAGAATAAAATAACACGTAGGGTGGATTTACCCACCAATAAAAGTATGACAATGTGACAGATTTTTGAGTGAATATTATCTGAGCAGATAATATGTATGAAAAGCAATTAAAGGCTAAAAATGGAAGCAGTAACACCATTCCTTCTCTATACAAATGCTAACAAGCAAGTAAAAGTAGACGTACTTCTAAAAGATGAAACCATTTGGCTAAATCAAAAGCAAATAGCAGAGCTTTTCTCCGTACAGGTACCTGCTATAGCAAAACATATTAGTAATATATTGGATGATGGGGAACTCTCTTCGTCAACTATTTCCAAAATGGAAACAGTTCAAAAAGAGGGGTATCGCGAAGTAAAACGAAATATAGAGTATTACAATCTAGATATGATAATCGCTGTAGGCTACAGAGTAAACTCAAAACAAGCCACACACTTTAGGATATGGGCTACCAATGTACTGAAAGAGTACATTATCAAAGGTTTTGCACTTAACGATGAAAGATTTAAAAGTGGTAACTCTATGCTGTATTTTGATGAACTTCAAGAGAGACTTCGAGAGATACGAATCTCTGAGAGATTTTTTTATCAAAAAATAAAAGACATCTATATGACAAGTAAAGACTATGATGTAAGTGATGAAAAAACCATAAACTTTTTCAAAATAGTACAAAATAAATTTCTCTGGGCAGTATCATCACAAACGGCAGCAGAGCTTGTGCATAGTCGAGTAGATATGAGTTTACCTCTATTGGGTATGTGTTCTTTCGATAAAGACAAAACAGGTATTAGAAAAAAAGATGTAAGCATTGCTAAAAACTATCTCAATGAAAATGAGATAAAACTATTGGGACTTTTAGTAGAGCAATACTTGGCATTTGCTCAGACTATGGCAACACAGAAAAAGATAATGTATATGGACGACTGGATAAAAAAGCTTGATGACATGATAAGCTTAAACGGTAGAGAACTGTTGGATCATTATGGAAAAATAAGTCATAAATTGGCAGTAGAAAAAGCATCACTAGAATACGAGAAATATAAAGAAAATAGAAAACAGATAGGAAAAGTAGAGAGTTTGAAAGAACTGGAAGCGGATATAAAAAGGTTGAGTTGATAACTAGCGAAATGAAACGGGGATAACGTTTCAGCAGTTGAAATACTCGCGGAAGACGGCAAGATGTGATTTATATATTTAGCTGATACAGAATAGCTTTTATGCCTTATATCGTCCATAGGTGAGAGACTTTAAAGCAAGGTTAGAGTATATTTGCACCAATCCAATAAAACATTGGTATGTAGATACAATATAAACTTGTGGTTGATTGTATCGACCCTACGGAGATTGAATTTGAATGATAATTATATAAAACTCCCAAGAGGATCTTTCTTTATGGGAACCAATGATGAAGATGCCAGAGATAACGAGAAACCACGACATAAAGTGCATATTGACTATGATGTAGCAATGAGTAAGTTTCTTGTTACGGTGGAAGATTATATGCTTTTTGCACAGGCTACAGGCGCTGAAGTACCGGTTGAACGTCATGAACATCTTGGTTTTGATGTGCCGGTACGGCGGGTACGTTGGTCAGATGCAAAATTGTACTGCGATTGGAAGAGTGAAAGAGAAGGTGTAACATACAGGCTTCCGACTGAAGCAGAATGGGAATATGCTTGTAGGGCGGACAGTAAAGATAAATATTGTTTTGGTGATGATGAAAGATCTTTTGGCGAATATTCCTGGTACAAAGACAATGCTGAAGGTGTGACCCATAATGTGGGGTCAAAAAAACCAAATGCTTGGGGACTTTATGATATGCATGGCAATATATGGGAGTGGTGTTTAGACAGATATGCAGAAAATTACAGTAGTATGCCTTGTGATGGCTCAGCATATATGGCAGCAAGTGACAAGGGGAGAGTATTACGCGGTGGTTCTTAATAACGCAGATGCAGATAAATGTTCAAATACATCGCGTATCAATCTTGCTTCAGGTGGAAAAAATTATTTTATAGGATTTCGTGTAGTTATAGAGCTTTAATGTAACACTATAGCTATTACCTAGGTAAATAAGAGATAACCTATCCCAATTAACATGGGGTTAGTAAACATAAGCTATAATCTTTTCTAATTTAAGATAGAAGGATATAGGGAATGAAGTATATTTTTTCCATGAAAATGGCAGTGTTGATGTTATTTCTATTTGGTGTACTGGTTGGTGCAGCAACATTTATAGAAAATGACTACGGTACACAAACGGCACAGGCACTCATATACAAAGCAAAATGGTTTGAGGTTTTCTTAGCTTATTTTGTAGCCATACTGGTTTATCAGCTTGCTAAAACTAAATCTTATAAGACAAAACGCTCAGTTTTTCTTTTCCACTTTTCCTTTCTTATTATCGCTATTGGTGCTTTGGTAACGCGTTATATCGGTTATGAAGGTGTGATGCATATCCGTGAAGGTGCGGCAAGTTCAACAATGGTCTCTGCTGAGAAAGTGATACAGATACATGTTACTAAAGGTGATAAGAGTATGCATTTGGAAGAGGCGCTCTATTTCTCAAGTATGACTGAAAACAGTATGTATTATGCAGCTGACATAGATGACAAAGAGGTAAAAGTAGAACTTTTAGAGTATTTTCCTACAGCACACCAAGAACTTAGCACTGTAAAAGAAGGTGGTAAAAAGCTACTTGAACTTAAGATCTCAACGGGACAAAGAGGTGAAGTTTACTATGTAGCAGATGGTGAAAGAAAAGATTTTGGAAGCTTTTATGTAGGGTATAACGTAGATCTTACAACAGATAAACCTACTTTTCTTATAAAAGATGATGGTGATACTTTGAGGCTTAATTTCCCGTTTATCGTTAAGACCTTGAATATGAATGACAAGAGCTCAGGAGAACTTAAAGGTGGAGATAATGTTTTCAAAAACAGAATGCTGTACCAATTTGGATCCAATGCTGTTGTGTTGAAGGACACACATGAAAATGCAACACTCACATGGGATTCACATGACATTAAAACACAAAGTGGAAAACCGGAATTTATGAGATGGAAAGTATCGGTTGGAGATAAAAGCAAGACAGTCATTACTCAGCCATACAGCGGTAGACAGGGGCAGGTAAAGCATATAGAACTTGATGGTGTACATGTTGATCTGAGTATAGGTGCGAAGATCATAGATCTACCGTTCTCGATCAAACTCGAAGACTTTCAACTTGAGCGTTACCCTGGCTCAATGACGCCATCATCTTATGCCAGTGAGGTAGTACTTATAGACAAAGAACAAAATATTAACATGCCATATAAGATCTATATGAACCACATTTTGGACCATAGAAATTACCGTTTCTTCCAATCCTCATACGATCAGGATGAAAAAGGAACTGTACTCTCTGTAAATCATGATCCTGGTACATGGCCAACATATATAGGATATATACTTCTTACACTTGGAATGATATGGAATCTTTTCTCCCCATCGAGTAGATTTCAAAAACTTCTTAAAAATACAAGAAAGTTACAGTCAGGTGCAGCGGCATTTCTTATGATTGCACTTATGGCTTTTGCTCCACAAAACCTCAATGCTGCTTCACCTACTATAGATGAAGGTCTGCTTGAGAGAATACAGTCTTATGATAAATTACATACACGTAACTTTGGTAAACTTGCTGTACAAGATCACCAAGGACGTATGAAACCTATGGATACAGTGGCACATGATGTCATAGCAAAGGTTACAGGAAGATCAGCACTTTATAATGTTGAACCGACACAAATGCTTCTTGGTATGATCATGCAGCCAGAACTCTACCAATCTGTGCCTATGATCAAAGTAGGACATAAAAAAGTAGCAGTGCTATTGGGATTGTCTGAAAATGAAAAGTTTGCGAGATTTTCTGATTTCTTTAGCAGGGATGATAGCTCTTATAAGATCTTTGATGCTGTAACGGAGGCAAGTAAGAAAAAGCCACTTGAAAAATCACAGTACGACAAAGAGCTTCTCAAGATCGATGAGAGAGTCAATGTCGCATTTATGGCATACGAGGGGTCACTTTTGCGTATCTACCCAAAACCAAATGATGCGGGTAATAAATGGATGGCACCGATGGATGCCATTAAAGAGTATACCAAAGAACAGGGTGAAGAGGTACGAATCAGTATCGCTGCCTACTTCCAAATGGTCACTGAAGGCTTAAAGACTGGGAACTGGGCAAATGCGGACATTGCTTTAAGAGGCATACGTAAGTACCAGGAGAAGTATGGTGCAGAAGTGATTCCTTCTAAAGATCGTATAGATATGGAGATCAAATACAATAAATTTGGACTCTTTGGAAAGTTGGTACCTTTGTACCTATTTTTAGGACTTATCCTCTTGGTCTTTGCATTTATCAATGTGATCAAACCGGCCTTCTCCATGAAGTGGATCATGCGTATCTCCATAGCAGTACTCTTCTTTGGTTTTGCTATGCATATCGTTGGGCTTGCTATCCGTTGGTATATTGCAGACCATGCACCATGGTCAAATGCCTATGAATCCATTGTCTTCATCGCAGCATCTACCGTATTTGCCGGAATCATCTTAGCACGACGTTCACCATTTGCTTTGGCAGGGACAGCGTTACTAGCAGGTATCACTATGGGTGTGGCACATATGAACTTCATTAACCCGGAGATAACCAACCTTGTGCCGGTACTGAAGTCTTACTGGCTTATGATCCATGTTGCTACTATCATCTCTGGTGATGGTTTCTTTGGATTGGGTTCAATCTTGTCCTTTTTAGTCATGATACTTTATATCATAAGAGGTAAAGGCAATGAAAATATAGACCGTTCCATTAAAGAGCTTACAAATCTCTCTGAAATGTCATTGATAGTCGGATTGTTCTTACTTACCATTGGAAACTTCCTTGGAGGTGTCTGGGCAAATGAATCTTGGGGTCGTTACTGGGGTTGGGATGCAAAAGAGACTTGGGCGGCTGTGACCATCCTTATCTATGCAGTAGTACTTCACTTAAGATTTATACCGTCATTGAAGTCAAACTTCATTTACAATGCAGCATCTATGTGGGCATACTCAACAGTTATTATGACTTACTTTGGGGTAAATTATTACCTTTCAGGTCTTCACTCGTATGCAGCTGGAGATCCCGTACCTATCCCTATGTGGATATATTATGCTGTGGCAGGATTGTTTGTATTGACACTTATAGCAGCTAGAAATAGAAAGTTGGGAAAATAAATCTTAACTCGTTACCACGTTTTACGTGGTAATGCATACTT
>JAUVCL010000134.1 GCA_030595845.1 Campylobacterota bacterium | reverse complement strand
GCGGCAAGTGATCATCAGTTTTATAATGCACAGTTTTTAGTAGAGAAGGAGCTTGCATGGATCATGAGAGAAAAAGAGATAGATACCCAAAAGGTCTTGGCACTCTTAGAGGAAGATATGTCGGAGAAAAGTAAAGGTCTGATGCAGATCGTTGAGAAAGAGGGTAGCAAAAAAATAGCGCAACTGCTCACACAAATTTAACACAATTATGGTTTATACTGCAATATAATTTAAAAGGATAGAAAATGAAAAGATTAATGGGTTTAGTATTGGCGGGAGTTACATCGTTGGCCTTAAGTGGTTGTGGCGGTGGTGGTGATGAGTATTATCCTCCAGACCCTAATCTGACCACTTTGTTTTTGGTAGATGAGTTTGGGGATCCCTATGCAGGTATTCCTTACCTTTGTGATTCCATGTATGATTGGGAACTGACAAGATCCAATGGAGAATTTACCTTTAGCCCACCAGATAATTGTGAGTTTGATTTTTATGGGTACTTTGGTACGGATCCCGATGACTTTACTGTTCCCTATAATGAATATATTTATATTGTAGATATCACAGATGATGGGAAAAACGATATTCCTTATGAATGTAGTAGATTTAATGCAGGGAATATCAATTATACCTATGATGATGGTATATGGGATGGTAGTTTTGACTATGATGCAGATGATGCCTGTGTCTTTTACCTTTAAACATGCTCTTGTTCAACAGCTCCTGCTGTTGAGCACATATCGGTATCTTGAGGGATTAACACATCATGGTACCAAGACTCCGATAGGGGTATCACAGCTGGAGCTGTGATACGAGTAATAATGATCTGTAGGGTGTTGTCCCCTGACAACACCAAAATTTCAAACGTAAAGATTACTTCAAACAGCATCATATAAATTTCAATAACAATTGCATCACCTATTTTATGCAAACAAATGGTGTTGTGAGACACAACACCCTACAGAACTTATATTTTTTCTTTTCTCTATTGCTTGTTTTTTATACAGTAAATTGCAAAAATTATCATCTTTTTTAACTATAATACCGTATCAAATTTAATTTCAAGGAAGAATATGGCGTATTTAGCACCAACAGAGTTTGTAACAAAGATGGTTGATTCAGGGGAATCAAAAGTATACATGTCGACAAAAGATACACTGATCCGTGCCTTTATGGCAGGGGCAATTTTAGCACTAGCTGCAGTTTTCGCAATTACAGTAACGATGCAAACAGGTTCACCTTTGCTTGGAGCAGTCTTGTTCCCTGTGGGATTCATTATGCTGTACCTTATGTCTTTCGACTTATTGACTGGGGTGTTTATGCTGGTTCCGCTTGCACTTATAGACAGACGTCCAGGGGTTACGGTTAAACAAGTTTTGAGAAACTGGGGTTGGGTATTTTTAGGTAACTTAGGTGGTGCATTAACTGTAGCATTTATGATGGCTTTTGTTTTTACTTTTGGTTTTGATACCGATGGTGGTGCCATAGCCGCAAAAGTAAGTAGTATCGGTGAAGCAAGAACTCTTGGGTATCAAGAACATGGTGTGAGCGGTTGGTTCACTATCTTTATTCGTGGTATGTTATGTAACTGGATGGTTTCTATGGGTGTTGTTGGTGCGATGATCTCTACGACGGTAAGTGGTAAAGCTATTGCAATGTGGATGCCAATCATGCTATTCTTCTACATGGGTTTTGAACACTCTATTGTAAATATGTTTTTATTCCCGTTCTCAATGATCATGGGTGGAGACTTTACCGTGTCAGATTATATTCTGTGGAATGAAATTCCAACAGTTTTAGGTAACTTGGTAGGTGGTTTAGCCTTTACAGGGTTAACACTTTATGCGACACATATTAAAACAGCACCTAAAAGAGTATTAGACTAGACAAAGAACAAAAACTTTATAGACTTTAGGCATTTGCCTTTTAGTCTATAGAAATTGTATTTGCTATTATGCTTTACATTTGAGGAACAGACTTAATCATCATGAAAAATAAACTCACACTATCTATTGGCGACTATACAAACAAAGGTGCAAAAGAGATCAATCAGGACTTTCATGATATTAATCTCTCCACAGAACCTCAGTTAACACAAAAGGGTATAGCTATTGCTATGGCAGATGGTATCAGTAGTTCTAATGTTAGTCAGGATGCTTCCAAAATTGCTGTTACCTCGTTCTTAACAGATTATTTTTCTACACCCGATACATGGTCTGTTAAAAAGTCAGTAGAACGTGTTTTGAATGCAACAAATTCCTGGTTGTATGCACAGAGTAAACAGGGACAATATTATTATGATGAAGCTAGGGACAGAGGGTATGTTTGTACCTTCTCTGCTATGGTTCTTCGCTCTACAACAGCATACATCTTTCATGCAGGAGATACACGTATCTACCGTCTAAGAGATGAGAGACTGGAACAACTAACAGAAGACCACTGCCTCTGGATCTCTAAGGAGACCAGTTACCTGTCCCGTGCTTTGGGTATGGATACGCAGTTTAAAATGGATTATAGCTCTTATCCTCTGGAAAAAGAGGATGTATTTTTCTTTATGACCGATGGTGTCTACGAATATGTGAATGATAAAGCCATTGTACAGATCTTTAATGAACAAAGTGAGGACTTTTCTCTTGTTGCCAAGACATTGGCTTCCAAGGCTTATGAAAATGGCAGTACAGACAATTTGACGGTGCAACTTATTCGGGTAGATACACTTCCAAACAAAGAAGTGGATGAAATTCATCAACGGCTAGATGAAAAACCATTCCCGCCTATGTTAGACGCACGTATGGAATTTGACGGATATACTATTATTCGTGAATTGAGTGGAAGTAATCGCAGTCATGTCTATCTTGCGGTAGATAATGAAACGGACACAAAGGTGGTTGTCAAAACACCTTCTATTGATCTGCAGGAAGACAAAGTGTATATTGAACGTTTTTTAATGGAAGAGTGGATCGCTATACGTCTTAACAATCCGCATGTCGCCAAGTCTTACTTGCAAACACGCAAACGCAATTATATTTATAATGTGAGTGAGTATATTGAAGGGCAGACGCTTACCCAGTGGATGATCGACAATCCTCATCCCAGTATTGAAACGGTACGGGAGATA
Organism: Campylobacterota bacterium; assembly: GCA_030595845.1. Classification (GTDB taxonomy): domain Bacteria; phylum Campylobacterota; class Campylobacteria; order Campylobacterales; family Sulfurovaceae; genus Sulfurovum. Next base: position 2,240 of record JAUVCL010000134.1, on the reverse strand, counting down.
ACCGAACAAATTGCGAAAGGTTTACAGGCATTTCATAGTCAGGAAATGATCCATCAAGATCTAAGACCTGCCAATGTCATGATAGACAAAACAGGAACAGCGAAGATTATTGACTTTGGGGCAACTCGGGTTGCAGGTATTGTAGAAGTGAATACACATCTGGATCAAGGTGATATTTTGGGAACAGCCCAATATTCTGCACCGGAGTATTTTCTTGGAAGAGAAGCTACCCAGTCTTCAGACCTTTTTTCTTTAGCCGTGATGGTGTATCAAATGTTTTCGGGGGGAAAACTGCCTTATGGTGTGGAAGTACCAAAGACAAGAACGAAAGTGGCACAAAAGAAGCTTAAATATGATTCACTCTATACAGAGGAGAACCAATTCCCACTTTGGGTCGAAGAAGCACTTAAAAAAGCTTTAGCCCCTGACCCTGTAGAGCGCTATGAAGTGGTGACTGAATTTATTTTTGACCTTCGTCATCCCAATCAAGCATTTCTAAATAAAAGTAGACCGCCTTTACTGGAGCGTAATCCTCTGCTTCTATGGAAAGGGATATCTTTTGTTCTTGCACTCATTATCGCGGTTCTTTTAAGTCGATAAGTTTATTGGGATACAGCCTTTTTATGCTTCGCTAAAAGGAATTTCATCTAAAGACAGATCTTTTAGTTTATCAAGTAACCAGGCATGTATTTTAGAATTTTCAGTGACATAGAAGTATATGCCTTCTCCCTCACCCGCTTCATCATTTTGAATGAGTATACTCTCTTTACTGTCCGCCTCCCACTCTGCTAAATTGTTATAATGGATATTTGCTTTTTCTAAAATGAAAGTTTGTGCCGTTAACTCTTTTTCCAAAGAATAAAACAGGAACCTTTTGCTTACTATTTCACTTAACTTTAGTGCAGGTTTATGGTTCATTCTATAGATACTGTATTCAAACTCTTCTACCATTTCAGAGAGAAATATGTCAAGCCATTTTAGTACTTTTTTCATGCATGCAACCGTCTGGGGATCGTCATTGTCTCTGTCTAAATAGACGGTGTTATAATCTTTACAGATATTGTTATAGTCTAGCCCTAACCCTATTTTCTTCATCGTTAATCGCCTTTTTTGTTCTACGTGAGAATCACTATTGAAGTTATCATACACGAAAAAGATAAAACTATGGGTTGATGAAAAGAACATTAACTGGTTACACCTCTCCCGAGGTGTAACCTATAGGTCGCATAAACTGTAATCTCAGATTGAGTTATGTATGCATTCCACCTCAGAGAGGTGGAACGAGAAAAAGAGGGATACTTCTCTTTACCTCCCAATAACCACATTTTGGATAAAATATCTCAATTTATATTAGGATCATTTTATCATGGATATTAGAAAAGATTTTTTAGACTTTTTTCAAAGCAAAGGGCATCAGCTCATACCATCTTCAGCACTTGTACCAGACGATGCGACACTTATGTTTACCAATGCAGGTATGGTACAGTTCAAAAATATTTTTACAGGTGAAGCACCTATCCCGGCAACACCTCGTGCAACAAGTTCTCAAACCTGTTTAAGAGCAGGGGGCAAACACAATGACCTTGACAATGTTGGTTATACAGCGCGTCACCACACGTTGTTTGAAATGCTGGGGAACTTTTCTTTTGCAGATTATTTTAAAGAAGAGGCTATTGCCTATGCCTGGGAATTTATCACAGATGAGAAGTATTTGAATCTTCCTGTAGATAAAATTTGGGTTACCGTACATGACAGTGATAGCGAAGCATTTGAAATGTGGAAAAAGCACATTGCAGAAGATCGTATTGTCTACTTTGGTGATGCAGATAACTTCTGGCAGATGGGTGATACAGGTCCTTGTGGTCCCTGTTCTGAAATATTCTATGATCAGGGTGCAGAAAACTTCAACGGTCCAGAAGATAAAATGGGCGGAGAGGGTGATCGTTTCTTAGAGATCTGGAACCTTGTATTTATGCAGTATTTTAGAGATGAGACAGGTACGCTCAATCCACTTCCTAAGCCTAGTATTGATACAGGTATGGGACTAGAACGTGTGGTTGCCATTAAAGAAGGTAAATTGAACAACTACCACTCCTCACTCTTTATGCCATTTTTAGACAAGATAGGTGAATTGGTTGGGACACCTTATGATTTTGATGCAGCAAACTCTGCTTCATACCGTGTCATAGCTGACCATTTACGTTCGTGTTCATTTTTGCTTGCACAAGGTGTGAACTTTG
>JAUVCL010000211.1 GCA_030595845.1 Campylobacterota bacterium | reverse complement strand
GGTAAGATCTTAAACAAAGAAGCTACAAAAGAAGAGTTAGATAAGCTTTTAGATGTCGCAAATACAATGAATGGTAAAACTATCTGTGTTTTTGCTCCTGCTGTAGCAACGGTCATTACCTCTTTCCTAGGTAAATTTAGAAATGAATTTGAGGCGGCATTATGAGTGAAATGATAGAAATCATTGTTGATTCGAAAACATTCATGGCCAAGGAAGGTTCACTTCTTATAGACCTGCTCATAAAAGAAAAAATAAAAGTGCCTTACTTTTGCTACCATGAGTCACTTGGCCCTGATGGAAACTGTAGAATGTGTATGGTTGAAATAGAAGGACAAAAAAGACCTCAAATAGCTTGTGACACACCCATAAAAGAAAATATGGAAGTTCGTTCTACCGGAACGAACATTGAAAAAATTCGTACGGATATTTTAGAATTAGAGTTGATCAATCATCCTGTTGATTGTCCTGTTTGTGACCAGGCTGGTGAGTGTTCTTTACAGGACTTTTATATGGATTATGGACTTCATAATGCAAAAGTCACCATACCGGATAAAGTAAAACATGCTAAACATATTGACTTGGGCTCAAATGTAATGCTCGACCAGGAACGCTGTGTTTTATGTGCAAGATGTACACGGTTTACCGATAAGATCACTGGTACACATGAACTAGGTATCATAGGTCGTGGTGACGATGCGCGTGTAAGTACCATGCCAGGGAGGAAACTAGACAATCCATATGCCATGAATGTTGTAGATCTATGTCCTGTGGGAGCTTTAACAAGTAAAGACTTTAGATTTTCGCAAAGGGTTTGGTTTTTACAAACCGTAAACTCCGTCTGTCATGGTTGTGCAAAAGGGTGCAATATATTTATTGACCATAACAAGATTAAGTATCAAGATGATGTAATTTATAGATTTAGACCCAGAAGAAATGATGATGTCAACGGCTTTTTCATCTGTGATGAGGGACGACTTAGTTATAAGGAATTACAAGAAAATCGTCAAACATCAATACGCTTGAATAATAAAGAAATAACAGAAGATGAAGCCATTCAAAAAGCTAAAGAGTTGATACAAAAATATCAAGATACTATAAGTATTGTCATAGATGCAAATCTTTACAGCGAAGAGATAGAAGCTATTTTAGCGTTTGCGAAAGAGATAAACGCATCTGTGTGCTCACCACTGGATGTCTATATAGATGAAAGCTTTAAAGACGACATGTTAAAAAGTGCAAATAGAGCTGCTAATTATAAAACCATCGAAACACTCAATATCGATACAAATAACCCAAAGCGCAGTGGCTTAATTATAAACTTCAATCATCCTCAAGAATTTAAAGCAGACTCTCATATACACTTTTTAACACATAAACGTAATGATTATGATCTTGTCTTTCCCATATCGGCATTTAGTGAAAACTCCGGAATGCTAACAAATGAAGATGGCATCGTTCAAAAATGTGACAAAGCAGTGTCAAGAAACATGCCTATTCCAACTATTATTGAATCTCTACTAAAGATAAGCCTATGAGTACCTCAGCTATCCTTGTCGCAGTAGCATCTTTTGTTTTGGGAACATTACTGGCACTTCTTACTATTCCTGTTTTGGTATGGCTAGAAAGAAGAATTGCAGGGTTGGTACAGGATAGATTAGGACCAAACCGTACTAATATCGGTAGATTTAGACTTGGTGGAGTTGTTCAGTCGTTCGCAGACGTTGTAAAACTACTCCTTAAAGAGGAGTACTACCCATCACATATAAAAAATGGAAAATGGCTCTTTATGTTTGCTCCTATCATCACATTTGTGGTAGCTCTTTTAGCATTTATGGCGATTCCCTTCGCTGATACTATGGTCATAAATGGTGAAAGTTTACGTATACAGGCGTTACCCATCGATTTTGGAGTATTTTGGTACTTGGCAATTAGTTCCATAGGCGTCTTAGGAATTATCTTTGGTGGATGGCTCTCTCATAACAAATATTCACTTTTGGGTGCCGCTCGTGCTGGATCCATGGTTATCTCTTATGAGTTACCTTTGGGATTAAGTATTCTAGCCTTCATTATGACCTATAACACCATCGACTTCAACGCGATGGTTCAATGGCAGAGTGGAACATTTTTTGGATTTTTACCCGCTTGGGGGATTTTAGTACAGCCTCTTGCAGCGATTATCCTAATCGTTTCACTGTTTGCTGAGACAAACCGTAATCCTTTTACAGTGGCAGAGGGAGAGAGCGAAATAGTTGCTGGATTTATGACAGAGTACACAGCTATGAAGTTTGCTATGTATTTTATGGGTGAGTATGTTGCTATGAACACTGCGAGTGCAGTGATCATCACTATGATTTTTGGTGGTTATCAAATTCCATGGGTATCTACTGAAGCACTACTTGCAAACTTTGATATCTTTGCTCTGTCATTAATGATTGTAATGCCCATAATTGTCACTATACTGATTAGATGGATGAGAAAAAACAACACGGTTCGTCCAACGGTGTCAACGGATGGCGGCAGAGATTTTGAGACTAAAGTTTTAACTATCGCTATGATCGGTATGACCGTTTTAGTTGAAGTTATTTTGATCTACCTTGCTTTTTTTGCAGAGAGTTCACTGGCTAACGCCATCTCTGTAACACTGTTTCAAATAGTTGTTTTTGTTGTAAAACTCATGATGTTTAACATGTTTTTTATTCTCATCAGATGGACCGTTCCCAGATTTCGTTTTGATC
>JAUVCL010000059.1 GCA_030595845.1 Campylobacterota bacterium | reverse complement strand
TTTCAATAACCTTGGTGCCATGTTTAAAGAAGGTCGTGGTGTACCCCAAGACTATAAAAAAGCTTTTGTACTCTTTTCAAAAGCAGCCAACGCAAACAATGCGAAAGCACAGTTTAATCTCGGTGCTCTGTACGATATGGGACTAGGCTGTGAAGAGAATAAAGAAAAAGCCATAGAATGGTGTAGAAAAGCAGCCTACCAAGGTCACAAAATGGCAAGTGGCATCATAAAGCGTATGCAACATGATGGACAGATAGTCTTTTAACTATCTGTTTTAAACTTCTTTATTAGGATCTTTTAAAAATCTTTCCGAAAATGTCTCTGCATCTAATGGCTTAGAAAAATGAAACCCTTGATAAAGAAGTTCTTCATCCAGTCCGATCAGTAACTCTTTTTGTTTCTGATCTTCAATCCCTTCTATTACTATCCTATAATTAAATTGTCTTCCTATATCCAAGATAGTGGAAACCAGCAATAATTCTTTAGGATTAAATTCTATATCTTTCACGAATTCCCTGTCTATTTTTAATGTATTAAAAGAAAGTCTTTTTAAATATGATAAAGATGAATACCCAATACCAAAATCGTCAACAGCACATTTAACACCTTCTTTACGTAGCATGTTGATGATATCTTGTGTCGTGTCAAAACTGTCTATGAGTGATCGTTCTGTGATCTCAATCATAATATCACTCGTTTCTACTCCATTCTCTTTTAAGTTTTTAAGGAATTTTCTTGGAAAATCTTTTTCTACCAATTGCTGAGCATTCACATTGATGGAAATATATTCAAGTTGCCATTTGTTCTCTTTTTTCCACTGTGCTATGTGCTTACATACAGTATCAAGTACCCACCATGTGATTTGGGACAATATACCAGCCTTGATAGCTAATGGTATAAAATCTATGGGAGACAATAATCCTTTTGTAGGATGTTCCCATCGTATAAGTGCTTCAGCAGAAAATAGTTTATCCTCTTTGATCGTAACGATCGGCTGAAAGAACATATCTAATTGACTTTTTTCAATGGCATATGCCAAGTCGTGCTGAAGATCAAAAAGCTCTTTTTGCTTTCTATCCAAATCTTCATTATAATAGGATATCTTACTATCAGATTTTTTTGCTTGATACATCGTGATATCAGCATGTCTGATGATCTCTTCTATATTTGTATAGTTTGGCTCAATAAGAATAATACCTATGCTTGATTTTACATGTAAATGCAGGCTTTCAATAATAAAGGGGTCTATAAAAATATTTTGTATTTTTTCTGAAAATATATTGGCTTTATTGAGTGCTATATCTTCCTGGTGGGAAACATAAGGTACAACGATAATGAACTCATCTCCCCCTATTCGGCTTATTTTGCACTCATGACCTAAACTATAGAGTAAACGTTCCGAGACACTTAAAAGTACTTCATCTCCTATCGTATGCCCCAAAGAATCATTAATACCTTTAAATTGGTTCAGATCCATATAAAACAGGAGAGAAAACAACTCTTTATGACTCGGATCATTAATAAGTTTCTCCATATCATTTTTAAAACCTCTTCTGTTTAAAAGTCCTGTAAGTACATCATGTTGTGCTAAATACTCTAACTCTTCTAATGCATTATGTTCTTTGGTTTTATCTTCGATCAGTCCTATTCCCCCAATAGTATTGTTAACTTTATTTCTAAAAGGAAATGCTTTTGATTCTATCCAATACTCTTCTCCCCTGATAGAAGTATAGGGTCCGACATAGGATTGCTGACCATAGAGCAATGCATTTTTCATAGCCTTAATAGGTCTATGGTCAGGAAGATTATTAAGATTTAAACCTATGATCGCTTCACGATTACTATCAAATAAACTGTTTAACTGTTTGTTACAATCTATAATATTTAGATCTTTATCATAGGAAAATATACCAAGAGGTGCTTCTTCAAATAAATTGTGTAAAATAGTCTTTTCCTCTTCAAGTTCTTTTATTCTTATCTCCTGGCTATAGGACGCTAAAAGCGTCATAACTTGCGTGATAAAATAAATGATGATCAGTATTGCCAATACATAGTGTAAGGGCATCTTCAAAATAAATATGGTTGCAATAAGAGGTACAATGATCAAACTATTGTATACAATAGCGACACGGATATCAGCAGACAATGATGTGGTTGCACCTGATGCCAAACCCACCAACACTGCTACTATAAAAAGTTGATAATATGCAGCTACATAATAAATATAAACACAACCAAGAGCCGTAAATAAAACAGCTGTTACCAATGCATTTATTACAAATCTTTTATACCATACTTCCAATGTATGTTTTTGATAATTATTTTTAAAGTCAAAACTCTCTTTTAAACGGAAGAGAGAAAGACTCACCACTGCCATGGCCCACAATGCTATATTATTGGAAAGTATAGGGTATAAAGCCAATGCAATAAGGCTACTTAGCAGAATAACTGTTTTGAGACTCTTCTCTGATAAGAGATACAGATTAGTAACAATGTTTTTATCTACGGTTTGTAAATTTTTTATATAGTTTATTAGTTTTCTAAAATTCATTTAACATTATACATACTTTTTATAATTCATCTCCTGTTTTAACAATATCCAAGCCAAAACGTTCCCGAAGTTTTTGAATCTCTTTGCTTAAGTGATAGGCATCAAGATCTTCATCAAATTCCATCAATGAAAGGGTTTTTTTATGTTGGGAAGAAAAATTCGAAACACTCAGTGTCAGTTTAATAGCTCCCTTGTTTAGCTGCACTATCTCGCCATACATTTGTGTAAGTATTGACTTAAAAAGTTTCTCGGAGAACATCCTGTCAACCGTCAACGTCTTTTTAGATTTTACACCATATTCATAACCAATCTTCAGATAATAAGATGTAGGATTCACGTCAATAGCCATTACCATATAGATGATATGCCTCGCCATGATCATAATACGTCTTTTGATCTCAGTAGCATCATAGATAGCATCAAAAGTACGAGAGATACCTATGGATTTTCTTTCACTTCGGGTACTGATACGCTCACGGTCTGTTCCTGTCACACGCCCATAAAGTTGGATGCCCGGTTTTTTCCATGATTCAAAAAGTGTTTTATGCCGTTTCACATCTCCAAGTGTAGAGATATAATGTTCCCCCAACCTCTTTTGAAACCCTTTTCCTATACCGGGAAACTCTCTGATGGGAATATTTTCTATATAATCATCTATATCTTTCACTTCATACACACCATAAGGTTTGGCAGACTCTGTAGCCAGTTTTGCGATCCATTTTGCTTTGGAAATGCCTATGGAGACAGGGATGTCAAAATGTTCCAGTATCTTTGCCTGCAGTTCTTTTGCAAATGCATACACTTCTTCCTCTTCTTTCCATCCACTTACATCACCAAAAAATTCATCTATACTGTACTGTTCAACTTTGGGTATATGTGCTAACATAAAAGCATGTATTTTATGAGAGAGTTTATGATAGAGGGGATAGTTTGAAGGCACAACGGTCATACTTGGACAAAGTTGTAAAGCCTGAGCTATGGGCATAGCGGTCTTCACCCCAAAAGCTCTAGCTTCATAACTTGCCGTAGTCACAATGCCCCGTATCTTTTTTCTACCCTCTATCTCATCTACAAAATAAGACTCAAAGGTTTTTTTGCCCTGAGCTTGCGAGGAAATGCCCTTGGGGTGCTTATCACTATAGAACACAGGAGTAACAAAAGTACCGGAGTTGTCATTCATTAGTTTAATATAGGTTCGTTTTTTATTAAAGATCTCAAGGTTACTTCGAGACCCCACACAGATAGGTATATGTTTAAGTGATGCATTGACACTTCTCTCAGCAGAAGCAAAAAAACTATCTATGTCTACGTGTAAGAACAATCAAAACCTTTTCTTTTTTCAAAAGTATAGCCATCTTCCCGATAGATATTGAGATATATGTCATATTGTCATAAATTAATCAACAGAGAGCCGAGTATAAACCCATCTTATTTTAATTATTATTAAAAATATATGAGTTTAAGTATAACTTAAAGTAAAATTCATACTTAATTAACACTGCTATTATATAATTAACTGTTTTAATTATCTATGGAGGGAAAACATGAAAAAAACAACATTATCTATTGTGTCAATTTTGGCACTTAGTGGATTAGCTTTTGCAGGTGGTGATATTGCCCCTGTTGAACCAGTAGTAGAGGAAGTGGTTATCGAACCAAGTCCATTCTACTTAGGTTTTGGTATCGGAGATGCTACGGTAAATAACGATACTACCGGTGAAGAGTTCAGCTCTACCACATATATGTTCCAAGCGGGGTATCAATACAATACGTATATCGCACTTGAAGGGCGTTATAACTTAGGATTCAATACTGACTACGATCAGGGGAATACAAATGGTATAGCTGGCGGGTATAAAGGTGACATCTCAAACTGGGGTATATATCTTAAACCTATGTATCCAATAGGAGATTTCGGTGTGTATGCACTGTTAGGTTATGGTGGTGTAATGCTTGATGATATCAATGGAGGAGATGCTTATGAAAGTGGATTCCAATGGGGTCTTGGTGCCAGCTATTTATTAAGTGAACAAGTCACTGTATTTGTAGACTATGTAGTTTTATATGATGATACAGGGTTTGACTATGTTGCAAGAACTAATGATATAGACTCAGATACATGGACAGCTGGACTGTCTTATAGATTTTAAGTAAAGGGGAAAATAAATGAAATATACAAACTTTAAAACATTAGCACTGATGTTCTCAGCTTCTGCATTACTGGCTTTGACCGGATGTGGATCTGAGGGAACATCAACCGACAGTGGGTTTGGTGCTACACCACCACCTGTTGTAACGCCACCACCTGTAACGCCACCAGATAGCAATACAACACCAACAGAACCTGCAGAAGGTGAGTTAGGTTACCAAGTTATCAATCCTGATGGCTCCATAACATATGTCGATTATACAGGTGGAACACGTACCTCACCTGAATCAGTAGCAAAAGCAGAATACCATACAGGTACAGGCTATGGAAGTACACTCTTTGACAGTGCAGACAATAAATGTCAAAATTGTCATAATGAACTTTATGATACATGGAAAAGCTCTATGCATGGAAAATCTTGGACAGATCCTATCTTCCAGTCTAAAATGCAAGACTTCTTAAGAACACAGATCAATAAGATTGGTGAAATAAAAGACATAGAATATACAGAAACAAAATTTCCTAAAGTTGCAGAGACCTGTATTAAATGTCATGCACCTGGTGCCTATTATGCGGGTGATTTTTTAGCCACTTTAACACCACTAAATACTGGTGGTACTAATACTGCTGACCTTGATGCTGCAAAATTAGCTGATCAAAGTAACTTGGCTTCATCGACATCTACTTATGATCCGACTCTTCCAGCATCTGTTGTTGCAGTAAGTCATACTACTGGTATACTTTATAAAGCAACCTATCAGATAGGACATAAGGCAAACCTTGAAGGTATCAACTGTGCATTCTGTCACAGTATAGAGACTCCTAGACTTATGAAAGCAGATGGTATGGATCTTGGAAAATACACATTAGCAAAAGACATTCGTGTTGGAGCACATGGACCAGTAAAAGCAGCTGCGGGAACAAGTCTGGTACATAGTGATGATGCTACAAACCCTGATATGAATAAGTTCTTTAGACTTTGGGGACCTGAAAAATATGCTGCATATCATGCAACACCAAAAGATAATTTTGATGTAGACAAATCAGCAGATGGTCGTTATACTATGCATAGCACAGACCTCAATGGTACAGATGGAAAAGTACACTTTACTGGTGGACCATTCTATGGACCATTTGGTGTAACGGGTAAAACAAATGAAAATGAAACTGATGAGAGTGACAGGGCTGCCAACATTAACCCTCACTTTGACAAAGACAACAACAATCACTTTAGTGAAAGTGGTAAAGGTTTATGTCTATCTTGTCACCAACGTTCCGCAGGTGCTGCCGTACCAAGTGGAGAAGCAGGTGCAGGTAACTTTATGGAACTCTGTTCTACACAAATAGCTGTTTCAACGGGTGGAGATACTGCTTCTAACGATTCATTAAGTTCACCAAAATGTCAGAAATGTCACATGGAAAGAATAGAAGGTACTGTACTTCATAAATGGTCAAGACCAGACTTAAGATGGACATTGGCAGATGTACCAGGAATGGTACCGGAACTTAACCCTGATGATACAACAGTACCTGCAGGTGATAATCCAGTGAGAGATGGTTGGTTAAATTCACATGCATTCTTAGGTGCAAGTAAAACAGGTCATAAAACATCTGCTACAGCAAAAATCCAAAGTGGATTTGATGGTGCTATCAGCACAACTGTTAGTCCTGATGGAAATACTTTAACAGTTAGCACTACATTTACAAATAAAACAGCTCACATGTTCCCAGGTGCACACCCTATGCGTCGTGTATTAAGTCGTGTGATCGTTACAGATGGAACAGGTGCTATGCTCAATGTAGCAAGTAGTACAGGGCTTTCAACATTTACAGACATTGTAAATGATGTTCAACCACTTCAAGGTAAAATACTTCACGACAGTACATCAGCACCAGTACCTGTAAATGAAAATGGATCTGCGGCAATGACTTTCCCTGGAAAAGTAGCAGACCTTAATGGTGCTGCAGTACCAAGTCAACAATTTGATGGACAAACTGTGACCGTTAAAGGTACAGATACAACTATTTTAAATCAAGTTGTATCTACTTCTGGGACTACATCAGGAACGCTTAGTAATGCAGCTATCGTTGATAGTGCAGACCTTAGTAACTTTACAAGAGTTTATGGTCATGAAACAGGTAAAAAATATGATGTCAATGGTACTTTTGAAAATAACACAGGTACATTTGTAGTACGTCCAGGGTTTGATTCAAATATGGTTCAAAGTGATAACCGTTTAAGTCCTAATGAGACGGAAACATATACAATCACTTACGATATCACCGGTAAATCAGGTGTATCTGCAACTTACAAGATCTACTATATGCAAAAAGGTGCAAATGGTAAGTTCATCGTTGATCCAGCAACTGGTTTCTTAGACCAGGCAGCTAGTGATGCAAAAAAACTTCTTGTTACAGAAGTATTTACAGATACAAAGTAAACTTCTTTATTCCACCCTCATCTGGGTGGAATATCATTAAATAGTATCCCCCTCCTCTTTTATAAAAAATTTCTTCCCACAAGCAATTAACATAATAAATATGCCTTCAAGTTATTATATAATTTATTATTATGTTAAATAATAATAAATATAAACACCATAAGTATTTCTTAAGATTTTATTCACACTTAGTTCATACTAATTTTATAAAATAACATATCTTACATTCTTTAGGAGGAATATATGAATTATTCAAAAATAATAGGTTCGGTAGCACTTTCAACACTTTTACTAATGGGACTCTCTGGTTGTGGTAGCGATAGTGATCCAGTAGTAGAAGAAGAAGTAACAACAATTTCACCTTATCAGCGTGTGGCAGTTATTCCGGGGACATGGGATGATGTCAATGCTATTGCAACAAAAATATCTCAAATGGCCATATACAGCGATGAAAGTGAAACACTAGGTTATCCTACTAACTGGGTTATTGCAGGAGCCAATCTTGGTGGTGGAGAAACAGATGACGGTCTAGATGACCTTCTTCCTATCCCTGCTATCGGTGGGAAAAGCCGTGTTATAGAGTTCTGTAACAAAGCATATGCAACAGCAGCAATCGCAACAGGTAGATTCCATGGTTCAGCACTACCATGTGAAGTTTCAGTTCATAGTGACGGTGAAAATGTTTATGTTGATATGCTAGATGCAGAAGCGATCTTTAATATTTTCTTCCTGGATGCGGTAGATAAATCTACAGATGAAGAGAATGCTGTATTTGCAAAACTCGCTTCTGATGTAAAAAGTGAACTACGTGGAATGATCAAGTCAGGTCTTGAAGACAATAATGGAGCTAGTGGTTCAACTGCTGTTACCTATACAGAGTCAACACTGGCAATGGGTCCAAAATTTACACAAGAATTCATAGATAATGAAATTTCATTACGTAATCCATATATTATTTACAAATATACAGGAAATGGAACAGGTGAAGGTGGTGTATTTACCCTAGATGATGCTGATACACTTGCGCGTGAAATTATTGCAAAATTGGGAACTGATGCAGCAACTGCTGATACAAATGTACCTGGTGTATCAAAAGATTCAGCATGGAGATCAGGGAGACCAGAACCAATTTCTATTCCAAGTGTTAAAGTTGTTGAAGCATGTTCACCAAAATATGCAACAAAAGCAACAGCATTAGGAAATGAATATATTACTGCACTTCCATGTGAAATCACAGTATATGTTGATGAAACTGATACTACAGGTCAAACACTTGCCATCAGTTTCCTAAACCCAAATTTTATGTTTGGAACGATGTTTGAAGGTGCAGTCGAAAATGCCTATAATGATGCAAAACTTACTAAAGATGAAGTTATCGAATACAGTACACTTGCTGATGTTGTCTTTGGTGATTTACGTTTAATAGTTGATGCTGCTGTTCAAGGTAGTGCTCTGGGTCTAACTATCCCTCATACTGTAGAGTAAATCTATTCTACTCCGGATTTACTCCGGAGTAAAGTTATATTACCAACTCCTCCACTATCTTTCTTCAAAAAAATACCATCTATCCTATAGGAACCTCTAAAATGTTTCAACACTCTTCCCTTTATCTTTTCGATTCATACTCAATTCATATTGAATGCATACAATCATAGTTGATATATGTACAACTAGGCATATTTAGAAATAAACATTTTCAAATATGCCCTTATCTTTAGATCACTATTTTTCTATACTTAGATCAACATTTAAGTTTGGCACTCAAAAGGGGTAAGTCCAAACTCGAATTTTGGACTCGGTGTTGAGAAACTTGTTTAAGTGACTCAGAATGTACAAACATGTTAAGATCTAGACTTCCCTATAGGCCTAGATCTTTAACTTCATACTATTTCCAAATATATTACCCCCCACTAAGTAAATACCCAGATATAATAAACTTTAACTAATAGTAAAGTATAATTAAACATACGAAGGAAAATGTTTGATCAAAATAATTAAAAAACTATTTACTAACACAAAGAAAAAAGAATATACTCCAGATCCTCCCGGTAGAACTTTTAAGAGGATTCTGACAGGTAGGTATTTTGGTTGTGAAGATGTGACTGCCGATGCCGCTAAGATCGCCCAAGCAAAACAATATAAAATAGACCAGATACGTGAACTTGAACTCACACCCATATATATCAGATATACCTATAAAACAACCAAAGAATCAGACCATGATAAAAAAATAATTTCTGCTTATGTCACATTTCAAAAAGAGGTACTGGCTAAAAAGTGGAATATGGTTCATGTGACAGAAATTTCATTTACAGTTAATTATGATGATTTAGATGAATTTGAACAAATGTCAGGTGCTACGATCAATAAAGACTTTAGAGACTTAACACCAAATAGTGACACCTCTTCTTATCAGAGTGTAGAGAGAAGAAAAAAGAGAAGGGATGATTAAATAATCATCAAAATGTGTTATACTAACCCTATAAATTATTAAAGGTATTTTATGAGATACAACAATAAGAAAGATGCAAAGATTAATGCTTTAGTAGGTAAATAAAATGATGAAAAAATTATTATTAGTATGTTTATTTTCAGGAACTATATTGGCCCAAAATGTTTCTCCAGAAATAGATTTGATTAAAAAAGATCTAATACAAAAAGAGGACACGCTTCTAACTAATAAACCAAGTAAGACAATCACTAGCACTATAAAAGAATTTTATGAAAATGGTAAAGTTAGATCATCCATACCCTATAAGGGAGATAAAATACATGGTATCAGAAAAGAGTATTATGAAACAGGTAAATTAACACTAAAAGTACCCTATAAAGATGGCAACGTACATGGTATATTCAAAGAATATTACAGTTCTGGTAAACTTCGAGTTGAGATAGCATTCAAAAACAACATCATAGATGGTATGTTTAAAGAATATTACCCTACTGGCAAACTTCAATACGAAACACCCTTTAAAGAGGGGAAAAAAGATGGTATTGGGAAAGTGTATAATGCAACGGGTAAAGCAAAATCCGTACTCTTCAAAGATGGTATTTATAATGGGTTGATACAAATATATTCTAAGACAGGAAAACTTCTCATAGACATAACCATTGAAGATGGAAAAGTAACAAAAAACCTGTAAACATAAAAAATCACAAAAAAAGTAAAAGAATGAAGAAAATATTAATCACAAATGACGATGGCTTTGAATCAAAAGGGCTTTTAGCACTTGTAGAAGCACTCAAGCCTTTAGGGCATGTGACCGTTGTCGCACCAACAACAGAAAAGTCTGCATGCGGACATTCTTTAACGCTTACCAGACCTCTTAGTTTTGTAGAACTTGAAAAAGACTTTTATAAACTTGATGACGGTACACCTACTGACTGTATCTTTCTCTCACTTACTAAACTTTTTGAAGACGATGAAAAACCTGACATTGTCATCTCTGGTATTAATATAGGTGCAAACATGGGTGAAGACATCACTTATTCTGGAACAGCATCTGCGGCTATGGAAGCTGTCCTTCAAGACATACCTGCCATCGCCATCTCCCAAGTCTATAACAATGGTGGAGAAACCATTAAAAGCTATGGATATGACTTAGCAAAAGAGAGCATTGCCAAACTTGTTCAAAAAATATTTGATGGAAATTTCCCTCTTCCTGAACGTAAATTTCTCAATGTAAACATCCCTCCTATACCTGTTACCGCATGTAAAGGCTTTAAAGTAACACGTGCAGGAAACAAAAAGTATGGCTTT
>JAUVCL010000016.1 GCA_030595845.1 Campylobacterota bacterium | reverse complement strand
AACAAACTCAAAGTAGCTTCAGGTTCTAACATAGCCATAGACTACAGCAACCCCGAACAACCCATCTTAGCAGTACGCCTCCAAGAAATGTTCGGCACAAAATCCACACCCACACTCCTAAATGGCAAAATAAAACTCATGATCCACCTACTCTCACCAGCCTCACGTCCCATGCAAATGACACAAGACTTGGAAAGCTTTTGGAAAAACACTTATGATGAAGTCAAAAAAGAGTTAAGAGGAAAGTATAAAAGACACTACTGGCCTGATGATCCTTTGGAGGCTCAGGCTACTAGTAAGACGAAGAAGTGGATGTAGCACTACACAGCTTTCAGTCTAACCCCAAACGCATCCAAAACCTTCACAATAGTTTCAAATTTAGGTTTAGTACCTAGCTGAAACGTTTTGTATAGACTCTCTCTACCTAAACCAGTCTTTTTTGCTATCTCTGTCATACCTTTGGCTCTAGCTATATGCCCTAGTGCAGTTAGAAGCTCATCTGTATCACCATTTGCAAGTACTTGTGACAAGTATTCACTTATGGCCTCTTTACTGTCAAGATAGTCAGCGATGTCAAAATCAATCAATGTATTAGCTTTCATCTTTTATCTCCTCTAGTAGCATTTTTGCTTTCTTAATGTCTTTTGTTTGTGTTGATTTATCTCCACCTACGAGTAAGACTATCAACCTATTCTTCAAGTTTTGTAAAATATACTCTATATGCAGGCCCAACTGTTATTCTAAGTTCAGAAATACCATCACCTATAGGTTTCATATCACCAAAGTTACCATTACCCATTCTCTCAATACGCCTAGCAATGGTAATCTTTCCTCTCAAGTCTTTAAGAGAATTCATCCACTTATCAAAATGTGTACTTTTCTGAACTTTATATGTCACTAGTGTATCCTAAAAGATACAACTTGTCAAGAGTTGTGTATGTCATATATTTTCCTACTTAAGAGTCATTAAAAATATAATAACTTATTGTGTATAAAATGGATAAAAAGATGTCATATTGTCATATTTTATTTACAAACTAACATTTTGAAAATGAAGAAGTTGATGTAAGAACGAAATATTTTTATTTTCTGCTTTATTTCCAGTTATTAACCTAATTAATATACTATACTTACTATGTAATTTATAAAAAGGATAAACATGCACATAAAATTTGGGCCATATAATATTAGAACTCATGAGCTAGATAATAAACTTATACTACAAGTCACGTCTGATGAAGGAAAAACACATATAAAAGAAGATGATAAGATCTACCCTTACGACTTTCCGAATGGTATTCATTATAAGATTAAAGGTCTTGATGAAAGTCCTGATCCAAAAGATTTAAAACGATATAAGTTTGGTGATTATTCATTTATCTTAGGTATAAACAATAGTGGTCTTTTATCTGTTTTCTATAGCAAAAAATTGACGGTTAAGAAGAAACTTATAGATAAGATAGACACCTTAACATTTGCATTTTTATCTGAACCAAGTAAATACGTACGTTAACTGTAGGGTGTAATAAATTTACACCCTTACAATCTGATAATTTAACTCGACTTCGCCACAAATCTAAGCCAAAAATACCCAAAGAGTCCTGCAAAAAGTGATGCTGCCAAGATCCCTACTTTAGCTTGAAAGATGAACTCTTCATTGCCCATAAATGCCAAGTCTGCCACAAAAATAGACATCGTAAATCCAATACCCCCTAAGAATGCCACACCAAAGATCTGGCTTATAGTACTACCCTGAGGAAGTGTTGCTATTTTTAACTTGATAGCCAACCATGCCACACCGAAGATGCCTAGTACTTTACCCAATATAAGCCCTCCGATGATTCCCATAGATACGGGGGTCATAATTGTAGTGCTAATAGAAGAAAAATCTATAGCTATTCCCGCATTTGCAAGTGCAAAAAGAGGTATGACTATAAGTGCCACTGGTAAGTACAAGTCACGCTCAAGTCTAGCAGCTGGAGTACCAATAGCGTTAATATTACTTTCAAGCTTTAGGAGAATCGCTTTTTGTCTCTCATTCATGCCATCTTTTGGATCTATAGGGTAAGTATCATACTCATCCAATAGCGTCTTTGCCCCTTTTCTAAAACCAACAGCAGACATTTTAGGTTTTGAAGGAATGGCCAATGCAGCGATAACCCCTGCTATAGTAGCATGCACACCCGACTCTAACATAAAGAACCACATAAAAACTCCCACTATAAAGTAAGGTAAGATCATATGAATACCAAAACGGTTAAATGCAAGCATAATTAGAAATGCCCCACCAGCCAAAGCCAATGGCAGCATATGTATCTGTTCTGTATAAAAGAGTGCAATAACTATAACCGCACCGAGGTCATCTACAATGGCAAGTGCAACCAGGAATGTAACCAATGCAGGAGGTACACGTTTACCTAAAAGTACCAAAGCTGAAATAGCAAAAGCAATGTCAGTAGCCATAGGTATACCCCAACCACCGGCACTCTCCATACCTGAGTTGATACTATAATAGATCAATGCAGGAATCAACATACCACCAATAGCTGCCAATATAGGTAACATCGCCACTTTGATATTTGAAAGTTCCCCTACCAATATCTCTCTTTTTATCTCTAAACCGATGATAAAGAAAAAGATCGCCATCAAACCATCATTAATCCAATGATGAAGGGTATGAGAAAGTTTCCATTCACCCACATTGAAATCTACTTTTATATGAAAGAAATGTGCGTAAGTTTCTGTCAATGGAGAGTTGGCAAGTATCAGTGCAAGTATGGTCATAAACATTAAGACCATACCCGTCGTTGTTTGTGCGTGGAGGAAGTGTTCAAATGGAGTGGAGACTTTCTTAAAAGCCTTTTCCCATGGTGCGTATAATTTCATCTAGTTTCTCTTTTTTTAGCTATTATACAAAAGTAGTGTTAATGTGGATACGTCATACTTTATTTTTGATTATCTTTTTTCACCCATTCCCAAGCTGCATCCATATTACTCATATTAAAATACAATTCTTTAATACCTATGAATTTTGCAAAGAAACTGTCTACTTTTATGAGCCACTT
Source organism: Campylobacterota bacterium (assembly GCA_030595845.1). Taxonomy (GTDB): domain Bacteria; phylum Campylobacterota; class Campylobacteria; order Campylobacterales; family Sulfurovaceae; genus Sulfurovum. The sequence continues at coordinate 16,719 of JAUVCL010000016.1, read as the reverse complement.
CCAAACATCACTCTCTGCAACGATAGCTATCTTGTTAAATTTATTCATATGTTGGCTGATCCATTTAATATCTGCCAACCCTGCTTCAATACCCCACGAAGCATTTTCACTTAAGACTATCATCACATTAAACTTTTCATACTCATCGGTGATGACATCCAACCTTGCGATCCACGACTTTTCATCTTCCAAACTTACTTTACCATTTATTTCAAAGGCGAGATTGTTCTCATAGCTTCGTGAAAGTTCTTTTATCATAGTTTAAAACCTAGTCTTCATCTAAAGCATCAAATGCTTCTTTTTTCTCGCTAAACCATGCCTGCATAGTCATTGGGTCTTGCATTACTGCTTTCATAATATTTATTGCTTTAATATGTGCTTCATCATTTGCTGCTATCATTTCCAAGCCATGTGACATACTTAATTCTGCCATTTGTCCAAAAGTCTCTGCTTGAAATTTTACATCGCAAACACCACCAAGTTCTTTACATGTCATTGTTTTCATATTATTCCTTGAAATTTTAATGAAACAGTATATCTTTATTAAACTGCATCTTCATTACATTCAAAATCGTTTGAAATCTCATTTAAAACCTTGATTGTCTTAGCTAAACTATCAATATCAAATTTGGATGCACATGCATTTGACCATTCAATTTGTTTTGTATCTAACTCCTCATACGCTTCACTTCCATTTTTAGTTAAGGTAACCAGTTTAGCAGTTTTATGATTCGGATTGTCTATAAGTATGAGAAAACCATCTTTTATCATAGCTGTAACTGTTTTTTGTACTGCTTGACGACTTTGACCCATTTTTAGAGCAATCTGAGAAACAGTCTGTGCAGATCCATTGATATATATAGCACCTAAAACTTTCCATCTAGCACTACTTAAACCATATTCTTTAGTTAAATTATCTCCAACAGTATTGAGTAAGCCATTTAATTTAAATATTTCTAAAACAATTTCTGTAAAAAGCTCTGCATTTTTTGTACGATTCATATTATCTCCTAACACTTATGATAAAAAGTATCAAAGATGGTAACAAACTCGTAGGCAAAAAAACAAAAATCATAAAGGAATAATCATGGAATTTTTATTCAAAATATCTATAAATCCATAATCCTATCAGCCTCTGCATGTTGTCTAAGTAGTTGTGGTAAGCCTACAGCAAACTCATATAATGCCCTTACACCACCTAGTAGTAGCACTTTTATTGCTAACAGAGGTGGAGGTTTAGTAACATCATAATGTGATTTTTCTTCTATAGTATCATCATCAATATGTAATAAAACTTTCTTTAACGCTTCTATGTTTGTCCAGTTAGCCCTAAACTTTACTATGCCATCTGTTCCAATGACATATGTCATATTTGGCATAGCACCATAGAGTTTATGGGCATAGCCATCCACTGAGTCTACCAATACTTCTCGTTTTTCACCATAGATTTCTTTTGTAGACTTAGCATTATCCATTTTTTCTTCTATGGTTTTGACACCTTTAGTTCTAGCTACAGGGTGGGCTTCTCGTACGTATAAAAGTAAGAAATGCACATCAGGGTACTCGTCTTGTAGTGCATTCATAGGACTTTGAGTATTGGCATACATAGGACAGGTGATACTTCCCGTATCTAAGACAATGGGTTTATCTAAGTAATCAGAAAGTGCAACAACTTTACCATCCAAGGTCGTTGCCTCGAAATCTATATATTTCTCACCTGCTTTAGGCCCTACAAAATAACTATCTGCCACAAGTTCCACTTCTCCATCCATATCGGCATGACTAAACATCGCTTCGTAATACTCAGACTTCACACGTTCGTAGTCTTCTTCAGTTAGCTCCATCAACATGCCTTTATAGCCAGTATTGTTGAAGAGTTCCCACCATTCATCTACATCCATACCGTAACGGATCTTTTTTGTTTGAAGTTCCACAATGTTCACATCGGCAAGCGTACAAAGATGTTCTATATCTTTTACATGTTTTAGGTTTTCCCATTTATCTTTGTCATACTCTTTTGCAGAGTTAGAACCATACTTTTTCAACAAAGTAAGTAAGATCTCGCCAGAAGGTTCAAATGCCTCTGCTAAAAAGCTAGTGAATATCACAATAGCATCTGTTTTCAATAGCCCTGTAAGTGTTTGCAGTACCTTATGTGCCTCAGGTAAGAAAAAAAGTGCATACGAACAGGTAATGACATCATATTTTTTAGCTGTCTCTAATTTCGTAATGTCCTGACAATGAAAAGAGACATTCTCTACGCCTGTTTCTTTCGCATTAGCCTCTGCTTTAGCCAACATCCCCTCCGATATATCCATCGCATCAAAGTTTGCTTTGTTCATGGATGATGCACATTCAAGTACCACGTTCCCTGTACCACACGCAACATCAAGCACATCTAACTCAGCTTCAGTTGTATGCGCTTGAATGATACTTACTACCTGTTTGGCAGAGATTTTAAAAAATGGTATTTCATCATACTTGTTTGCAACCTTATCAAACGTTGTTTTGGCATACTCTTGTTCTTTTTCCTGCATGATGATTCCTCTATCATTATGATCCAAAGCTATTCCTTTTTTACCTTAACACACGCAAAAACTCACCACGGCTACTATAACCTACAAACTTATGTATTATCTTTTCATCTTTACTGTCTACTATGTAGAGTATAGGAGTAAAACGTGTCTTAGCAAACTGCTCTGGGTACTTGTCAGTATCTAGGTTGAGCATAAGTGGTACATACTTGGCTTTTACTTGTGCATCTATCTCCACTTGTGAGAGTATACGATTTTCCAGTTTTCTACACCAAGGGCAGTAAGATGTTATCATAAATAGCATGATCTCTTTACCCTCTTTCTTAGCTTTGGTTAACGCTGCTTCATAGTTGGTCTCATAGCCCATCTCTTTTGCAAAGGTCTCATGCGTAACAGACTTTTTAGCCCGTGATAACTTTTTATTGTCATCTTGATGTTGTAGTTTAAATGCCTCTAGCATATCTTCTACTGTATCAGCCAGTTGATCTTCTACATCTTCTTCATCTTTAAAATCTGGTGCTATGAGTTTTGTGTCCAAATAGGTCACCCCAAATACACGTTGTGTTCCACCCTTACGTAAAACATACTCTCCCAATCCCAACTCTATTTTAAGCCCTATAGTATCTCCCATAGAAACATCAGCGATCAGAAAATATAGTACAGAGGAAGGGTGCCCCGTAGTATCCACACCGATCTCTTTAGACATACTCAACATGAGTGACTTTATATCTTCACTGTATTTAGCCGTCTTAGGAGACATATTTGCCACGATGGCATCATAGTTATCTACGCCGGAGAGTACATAAAAACTTTGGGCAAATATTGTACTACTTAATAATACTAACCATAATAATTTTTTCATGCTTCAATCCCTACTTACTTTATTTGCTCTATAGACTGTATGATTAGGCTTGGCATTATTCTTCCCACGCAAATCATAATCTTTCATTTTCTTAGCTTGTTCCTCATAGGGAAACCCAAAAAAAATGGAAAAAGCATTCCATACTGAGACAAATACTTTACCTGTTATATCAAATATTTCATGCATAATGTTTAGCATACTCCTATTGTCCGAGACCAAAAACATTAGAGAGGGTATTGATATAATTGAAATACCCTGTAATCGCTACTGCCTCTATGATCTGTACATCATTCCAACCCATCTCTTTAAGTGCTTCGATCTCTTCTTTTAAGATCTTATAATTATCTTTTTGTGCCGCTTTAATACAAAAATGCAAAAGTGCCTTTTCTTTTTCATCTGTATCAATAGCATCAATGCCCTGCAAAATTTCAGATATACGCTGATCACTTAATCCTAGCATTTTAGCTATGCCTTTATGTACATCCACACACATTTTACATCCATTCTCTTTAGAGATCAAAAGTGCTATAGCTTCTTTTATATCATAAGAAAGCGTTGTTTCATCAAGCAAATATTTTTGTATCATTACATCTGTTGCAAAATAGATCTTTTCATCTATAGCAAGTAATTTAAATATTTCTCCCAATTGTCCTGTCTTCTCTAAAATAGGTCTTGCTTTATCCTGTATTACAGGAGCCATGTCTTCAAATTCCGGTAAATTTATATGTGCCATATTATTTTCTTTCTATAAATGATTTAAAAACATAAAGTAGTACTTAACGTTTTAAGATTATATGCTATAATTCTTTAGATAAACATTAATCAGGATCATCTATGCAATACAAAATATCTGAACTCGTAGCAAAAACCAATGTCCCAAAATCTACCATACTTTATTATATAAAAGAAGGTATGTTACCAGAAGCAAATAAGATCAAATCAAATGTACACCGCTATAGTGATGAGCATATAGAACGGATCAAATATATCAATTATATGAAAGAAAACCTTGGAAGTAGCAATGAACAACTTAAAAATATATTGCAAAATAAGAACCAATCTTTCTCATCGTCATCAAGCATGGTAGTACCACTTATGAATACATTAAGTGCAATACCTATAGAAGCTAAGCATTACACAAAAAAAGAGTTCATATCCACTTTCAATATCAACGTAGGCTTACTTGATAAACTTTTAAAGGATGAAATACTCATGCCCATAGATCATGATGACTTTACAGAGAAAGAAGTTTCTATCATACAGCTTGTACACTACTATAATCAAGTAGGTATTGAGTATGACATACTTAAAATGTATGTGTTTCATGCTAAAGCACTTAGTATGATTGAATATCAGATACAGACACAACTTTGTGATATACGCAATGAGGAAAACTTCTCTGTATTATGGAAAATTGTCTTTGAAACACTTTTTAATGTTAAAACATACATCTTCAACAGACAAACCTATAAAGCATTTTTTTCTACACTAAAACAAGAAGTCTTAACTTAACGCTAAGAAAGTAGATGTACAATAACGTAAAGTTAAACTTAACATTTAAATCTTCTCCTGTGTAGGGCGTGTATCTGTGTGCTTTTGCGCTAATAAGCACCCTCTTTTTTCTTATGCCCCACGAGCCAATACGCCACAGCAAGACCTACTATAACCGCACCTATCACCAAAAGTTCATCAGACTTTTCTGAAGACAAAGAATAAATCAACACTTTTCTGATGAGTGCTGCCATGGCAAGCATGATAAACGCTCCAATTGCAAAGCCCTTGCCTTGTAGGTGGTTTATCTCTTCGTGTATTAGCTCTATAGCTGCCCATAGTACCAATAAACTTCCTAAAACTGTTAAGATACCCTTTTCTATGCTCACAGAAGTAAAGAAAAGTAGATATATATCATACAAGAAAAGTCCTATAGCAAAGAAAGCTACAAGAGCCAAGGCACCTGCCAGAAAGTAGTTCACATAAGAGTTGAACTTTTTCAAACCCGTTAAAATATTTTTCTCTATTTTAGACAAAGACAAGAACTTACTAAGTTCTTCTTCTCTATAGGAACTTGTAAGCACATCTAAATTCATATCGATGATCTTTTCTACAGCATGTATCTCTTTTACATGCTGCTCTTTGTTTTCAAAGTTTTCTTCTATGCTTTTTAAAGCGAAAGTACGCACGAAAGTAAAAGCAGAGTTTACGTAGTGTGTAGGCAGACCTATCTTAACATGTATTTCACCTATCTTATAAAGATTCAAGAAATAAAAAGTATCGTATTTCCCTGAAAAGAGATTCAAAAACCATTCTTTAATTTTCGTACGATGATGGGCGATAATGGCTTTGTCTTTTAGAAATTTTGCCGTGGTACCAAAACCCCAAATATAGTCATAAAATTCATCTGCAAACCGATCTACAAGTTCTTCCATTCTTGGTTGTAACTCTTTTAATATTTGTGCTTCTTCCTCTGTAAATTTATAATGTGCTTTTAACGTAACATGCTGTTCCATAATACTTCCTTGTATATTTATTACTGTACGATCTTGTATCCTGTACTTACTTTCATGAGCTTTCCATCTTTAACAAGTTTACGAAGGTTACGAGAAAATGTCTCTGCTGTCATACCAAGCACAGATGCGATCTCATATTGCTTTAAATCCAGGCTGAGTGCTGGGTTTTCTCTATAAAAATGGAGTATTTTATCTATAGATGTGGTGGCTATATTGAAGTGTATATTTTGCTGTAATAAATCCACTTTTTTCAATAAAGACTGGATAATAGCATAAGAGATATTGGGGTGCAACATGAAAAGTTTTTCAAATGCAACTATATCTATTTTGATAAGTTTACCATCTGTTTCAAATCTCGAAGATGAAGGCAAAGGTGTATGTCTTAGAGTGGCGGCTTCTGCTAGTAATTCATAGCGTTTGAAGTAGCCAATGACGATTTCATTACCTTTATCGTCATGCTTAAAAACACTCACTACTCCCTCGATAAGAAGCATAAGCACATCACTGGTTTCACCTTCTAAAAATAAGGTTTCTCCCTCTTTATAATCCACTATTTGAGAGATATTTTCTAGTGCCTTAAGTTCATCTTCCCCTAAAGAAGAGAACATACTCACTTCTTTTAATGTTTGATTGATAAATTTATGTGTCATCAAACGATTATAACATTAGTTTTTATAATAGCTGTCAAATAACTTGACACATTACGAAGTAACAGAGTAATTAGACTCCAACTCTAAAAGTTTTTTCTTCGAAGGCAAACCACCTGCATACCCTACCAAGTCACCATTTGACCCTATGATACGGTGGCAAGGTATGAGTATGGAGATAGCATTTGCACCATTCGCAGAGGCTACAGCACGCACTGCCTTTTCATTGTCTATACGCTTTGCTAAATCTAGGTAAGAAAAAGTAGTTCCATACGGTATCTGAATAAGCCCATCCCACACAGACCTTTGAAAATCAGTACCCACCATAAGTAAGGGTATATCAAAACTTTGTCTTTTATGATCAAAATATTCATTGAACTGTTTGCGAGCCTCTTTTAACACTTCCGTATCTTCTTCAACATACTCAGCATTAAGACCTTTTTGTAGTCTTGAATCTATACTCTCACGCATTTTTCTATATCGCCAATCTGCCAAACACAGTTTTCCATCATACGAACCAAGTATGAGTTCGCCTACAGGTGTATCAAAATACTGAATAGAGATCATCCCAATGCCTCTCTTTTCTTCTTTGTCAAACTCTTGTAAACCAAGTCATACGAATGGTCTATCAACTCTTTTACCGTCTCATCATCTACATCTGAATCTTGAACATTTACCGTGTTCCAATGCTTTTTATTCATATGATATCCTGCTATGACACCTTCATATATACTTCTAAGCTCCAGCGCATAGATCGGATCACACTTTAGGTTGACAGTGATGGGAGTATCTTCCGAAGTCAATGCAAACATCTTCTCAGCTATACGGTACACACGTACCTTTTCATCAAAAGGGTAATCAAAGGTCACAGCCTGTTTAGAAAGTAAATATCTATCTAATTGTTTAAAATTCATTATTGCTCCATATCAAGCGTATTATGACATTTTATTTTAAACATTTCTTCCATTTTACTTGCCATCATTGGTTTGGCATAAATATAACCTTGCATATGCATACAACCCGTTTCAGTTAAAAACCTCTTTTGCTCTTCCGTTTCCACACCTTTAGCAATAATATCAATATTTAAATTTTTTGAAAGCAAAATCGCTGCTTTTATAATACTGATATCATTTTTATTATGGGGTAAGTTTTTTATAAAAGTTTGATCTATCTTTAATTTATCAATAGGAATATCTTTTAGCCTTGAAAGTGTAGAACAGCCTATTCCAAAGTCATCAATAGCAATTTTAATCCCCATTTCTCTAATCTGTGTAAGGGTATCAAACACCTTCTCTAGATTTGGCATAATCTGATTTTCTGTCACTTCAAGCGAGACCCATTCAGGCTTACACCCTGTTTCTTTCAGCATGCTCTTAAGTCTAAAAATAAAATCTTCACGACGAAGCTGTTTCATAGAAAGGTTAAGTGCTAATATTCCTGGATTATAACCCATTTTATACCACTGAACCATTTGTGTGAAAGCTTTTTTCATCACCCATTGATCCAAAGGTACAATGAATCCTGTTTCTTCAGCAAATGCAATAAATTTTGAAGGTGATATAATTTTTGTATTTTTGTGATTCCAGCGAACAAATGCTTCCATTCCTGTTAATTCACCATTTTCACTATTGATTTGTGGTTGATAGTAAACAAGAAACTCGTCATTGTTTAAAGATTGGCGTAATTTTTCTTCTAACCCTACACGTTCATTTGCTATCTCTGTTAGATCATTTGAATGAAACTGAAAGTTATTTCTTCCCTTCGCTTTTGCTTTGTACATTGCAGTATCAGCACAATTTATAAGATTATCAATACTGCCATTATTTTCCGGGTATAGACTGATACCTATACTACCAGACACATAAAGTATATGTCCATCAATATAAATGGGTTCGTTTAAAACATCAAGAATTTTTTTTGCCAATATCGCTGCATCTGTTTTGTCAAACAAGTTTTCCATTAAAATGACAAACTCATCACCGCCAAGACGTACTAAAGTATCTTCTTTACGAATAACACCTGGTAACCGCGTTGCAATTTCGCAAAGCACTTTATCGCCAGCTGCATGTCCCAAAGAGTCATTGATCTCTTTGAATCTGTCTAAATCCATAAACAATATTGCCAGTTCACGCCTATGCCGTTTAGCCATTGAAGTTACCTGTTTTAATCGTTCAATAAAGAATAAACGATTAGGTAATCCCGTAAGCGCATCATTATGTGCAAGACGATAAAGTTTTTCTTTCTCTTCTAATAATTTCTTTTCCTCTTTCTTCCTGCGTGAAACATCCCTGCATGATACATAAACAATATCTTGTTGATCCATAGTGATTGGAGTCATGGTGACATCTACCCAAACATCTTCTCCATTTCGACCTGTATATACCCAATCAAAATTATGACTTCCATGGATTAAAGCAAAGCGCATCATTTTTTTTTCTTTTAACGATGATTTTTGTCCATCTGGTTGTAGTTCAGGAGAAATATTCGAAGGAAGAAGACCATATAATAAGTTTTTATCCTTAACCCCTAATGTATTAAGTATAGCCTGATTACACTCAATACATTTTCCATTTTCTAAAATCATTAACCCGTCAGTGGACTCTTCAAACAACGTCTCAAATAATAACTTTTTATATATAGACATTCACTCCCCCTTTTTTCAACAAATGACCTTATTTTTACCCCTAGGCACAAAACTATAAAATATGTGTTCAACTTTACATCACATATTTTATTGATAAGACCATGATACTAAAAAGATGTCATAAAAAAGTCAAAATATAGTAATCGCCTTGGGATATAAAAGTTTACAAGACCCTATAGATCTCTCCATTTAAGAAAATATCTAAATTCAATTGGGAACGTTATTATAAGATATTGTATTTTACATCTATAAAAATATATGTTATACTCACCACAGTATCAAGGAAACCTTGTGCCAAAAATAATTTTTACTGATTGATCCAAAGAAAGTTCACTATATTATTTAAGGAGTTTTAAAATGCAAATTAATACAGATGTACCTGATGTTATTGCCTTGGTGATGATGATAGTCGTTGTGACATTTCTCATCTATGTGGTGATATATATCCATGATATCCCCTATGAGATCGCAAAAAAAAGAAATCACCCTCATCGAGATGCCATACATATCGCAGGATGGGTCAGTCTTTTTCTTTTACATGTTATTTGGCCTTTTCTTTGGATATGGGCATACTTGTATACGCCAGGAGAAGGGTGGGGAATGGAAACCATTGAGATAAAGAACTCTCCTGCACAGGACAAAGAAATAGAAGAGCTTCGAGCAAGACTTAGTACTTTGGAGATGAAACTCTCTGAAATAAACGAGCGTGTTGACAGCCCTGACAGCAAAGAGACAAGAGAGGTGCGCTAATGGAACTCTTAATGATACTGACCTATATCACACTGTGCTGGATCATCTTCAAGATATTTAGGATCACTGTGAACAAATGGTCCATGACAACAGCTATCCTTGGTGGGATCGCAATGATTGGTACTACCCTTATGGGAATGGCATATTATCATCCTGCATCAATCTCTGCAAGAACTTATTTTGTAACAACTGGTATCGTTCCAAATGTAAGAGGTAAAGTCATTGAGGTTTCCGCTAAACCTAATGAAAATATCAAAAAAGGTGACATTCTTTTTAAACTTGAAGATACACCTTATAGAGCAAAAGTAGATGATATCATTGCCCAACTTGAATTTGCCAAAGCGCGACTGGAAGACACAATTGAACTTAGAAAAGTAGCAGGTGGTTCAAAATTTGATGTGCATGAATACCGCAAACAGGTTGGTAGCCTGACTGCTCAGCTTGTGGGTGCTAACTTTGATCTTGACAGCTGTATCGTACGTGCACCTTCCAATGGTTATGTCACACATATACGAGTTCGTCCGGGACAAATGGCAGTTACAATTCCTGCACTTCCGGTCATGACCTTTGTCAATACAGATTCAGCAACATTTATCGCAGGTTTTGGGCAAGAACCTCTGTCTAACTTAAAACCTGGTAATTATGCTGAAGTGATATTCCCTGCGCTTCCGGGAAAATCTTTTCAGGCACATGTCGTACGGGTATTGCCTGCTATGGCTGAGGGTGAATTAATAGCCGGTCGAAATATGTACACAATAAGAAGAGGATTACCTGCAGGACAGATTCCTGTTATTATCAAGATAGATGTGGATATGACTGAGTATAATCTTCCTCTTGGGGCAGATGCTGTTGCAGTAAGCTACACTGATCATGTAGTTTGGGGACATGTTGCCATCGTTCGCAAAATACTTTTCCGTATGCAAAGTTGGCAGAATTTTCTGCACTTCCATTAAAAAGGTGAGCACAGTATGAAAAAAAGTATCTATACGGTTCCATTCATTCTTTTGTTTTCAGGATGTGCAAATATGGTTCCCAGTCATGATGAAGCCGTTGCAAGCATTAAATCTGAAGAGAACAAGACAAAAGCACCCCAACATTATTCCCAAAATGCCTCTACTAAAAATGTAGAGGATAATTGGATCCGTACTTTTAAGGATCCGACACTCAACGCATTGGTAAAAGAAGCACAGATACACAACCCTAACTTACAAGTTGCCAAAGCCCGAGTAGAAAGAGCGTATGCATTAACAAGTCTAACGGAGTCAGAATTAAAACCTTTAATCGGACTCAGTGGAAGTTATCATGATAATAATGCTGAAGGAGCCAATGAAGTCTCTTTTGGGGGACTTGGTATGAGTTGGGAGCCTGATCTATGGGGACGTGTTCAAAACAGTGTTACTGCTGAACAAGAACTCACAGCAGCGACGATCGCTGATTATAACTTTGCAAGACAATCACTCGCTGCCAATACAGCAAAAGCATGGTTTCTTCTGAGTGCAAATGATGAAATTGTACGTTTTTCAAAAGAGATAGTAAAACTACAGGAAAAAGGACTTCAAGTCCTGACTGCAAGAGAAAAGATAGGACAAGGGAACAAGAGAGATGTGCACGTAAGTAAAGCACTTGTAGCCTCTGCGAAACAAGCATCCTCTGCTTCACGTTCAGCTAAAGAGAGAGCACAGAGAGCGCTTGAAGTTCTGATCGGTCGTTATCCTTCGGCAGCAGTGAAGGCAAAAAAACTTTATGTTGTACCTGCTCATATACCAACAGCAGGACTACCTGCTCAGCTTCTTGAACGTCGACCTGACCTGATCGCTGCGGAAGCGCGTGTAGCTGCTTCTTTTCATAAAGAAGCAGCTGCCAAACTTCTTCACCTTCCAAGTATAAACCTAAGCCTAGGAGTAGGAGCAAACTCTATTAATAATGCTATTACAAATCTTGCGGCCGGTATCTTTGCACCACTCTATACAGGTGGCGCCATTGAATCACAGGTTGAAAGCGCTTCAGCAGATCAGAGAGCCAGCATAGCATCTTATGCACATACTGCACTCCATGCCTTCCAGGAAGTTGAAAATGCATTATCCATGGAAAGTTACCTCTCTAAACAGTACCGATATATCAAGACTACGGCATCTGAGTATAAAATAGCATATCAGATGACAACCGAAAAGTATCGTATCGGTGAGAGTTCTATACTTGATGTTATTCTGACCCAGGGTGAATGGATAAAAGCAGAAATAGCAAAAGTACAAATTGCCAAAAAACGACTTATAAACCGTGTAAACTTACATCTTGCATTAGGTGGAAGCTTTGAATAAATAAATTTTATGCTAAATTTAAGATATTTAATGAAATGATCAGTTCCTGGAGGACTACTCTCTCTACGTGTATCATCACTGAGTATACAAATACTAACTTTTTTGGAGGAATACCAAAAAAGAAAGACAAGGTATTGCATGGTACTATAATTAGACTTGTTAGTCGTAAAAACTAAGACTTCTTACATTAGATTTATTTTTGACAATACATACGCATTGTAGTTCCCTGTATCTCGTGTGTAGTTCTAATGGAAATGTTACAAAACCTTATGAAATATATAACTTTATAAGGTTTTCAGAACATAGCTGTATGACTATTAAAATAGTGTAATTGCATTTCTAACTATTCAAAGTGTACCCTCACCTCTCCTCAATGTAAACGGTTTCTCTTTGTATATCACACCATTGATCTGTAGTTCTACTTTGTGCTCACCTTCATACAGTTTCCGTGTGCTCATATTGGCTTTAAAAAAATGCTTTTTTTGCACTGTGATAGATGTATCTTTTTTCAATTCTATTTTCTTTAACTTATGTACTTTTGGACTAAATTTACCAGCTTTAGTCCGAAAATGTACGATATAGTCTATGATGAGCTTCGTATCTTCCTTGGCTTCCAGTGTTACGTCAAATACCAAAGCATCCCCTATCCTCACATGTTCAGTATGTACAATAAAGCTACTGACTCTTATATTAGGTTCTTTTACATACCCAAGTAGCAACAAGGCATCTTCATTGCCCTGTTTTACCAGTGTACGTAAGGCATGATTAGTGATATAATCCATCTCTTTGGGATTTTGTTTACCTGAATCTTTCCATCTTTTAAGTGTTTCTATGACCAAAGGGGCATCGATCTTGGCGATATCATTGAGATGATTAGCTACAGACCTTGTGACGTAACGGGTCTTGTCATAAAAGAGTTGATCTAAATGCATCAAGGGTTCACGATGATCCAGGGTCAATTTCTTTGCCCAGGGCAACTTGGGTCTAAGTCCTTCAGAAGCGAGTCTTCTTTCATGATAATTATTAGACACAGCGCAAACGCTTAGCATTTCCAAAGTCTGTTTGGGATAACTGTTTATAAAATCACGAATGGAAAACTCTACAGAAAAACGTTTGGTAAGTTCCCGTAATGCTTCAAGAGAAAACTTCAAATATTCCTTGCTACAACCATGAAGTGTCACAAATTCACTATACGGTGCATAAATAAAATCTCCAAAATCATCATCACTCTTCGTACTATCAAGCTCTTTGGGTAAAGATCTCAACAGTATTCCTACAGCTGATTCATACTCTTTTGGCAAATACTTACCCAACATATCACGTATATGGTACATACGTGCTTTTAATTCAAGTTCTGGAAAGAGTTCGCACACTTCTTTCTCAAATACTAACTCTTGAAAATCAGGATAGATCGTTTTAATCTCTAAAGCGATCTTTCTGACTTTCAAAGGATTGTACAGTGTATCTTTAAGTAAGACCTTCTCTGCCATTATTTACTCTTTTGTTCTAATGCAATAGTGGTATTCGCCTCAGATGCTTCTTTTAACTGTTTTTTCTCTTTCAACGGGACTTGTTTTATTAACTGTTTTTTCTTTTCTTGCTCTTGCAGCTTTTTTTGCTCTTTCAGTCTTGCTTCTTTCTTCTTTTTCTGATGAACCCTAAACGTTTTTATATTATCGAGGTGTTCGGCATAGGTAGCCGAAAAATTATGTCCTCCTGTTTTGGAAAGCATAAAAAAGAGATAGTCATTTTTTGCAGGGTATTTTGCCGCATTAAATGCATCAAGGGTAACTGTGCTGAGAGGTTGACGCGGCAAGCCCTTGTGCTTATAGGTATTATAATGGCTATTGTCTGTTTTAATGCGCTCAGGTGTCACAATGGTATGCGAATATTTACCATAATTCAATGTACTGTCCATCTGTAGTTTCATACCCTTTTCAAGACGGTTATGGATCACCGAAGAGATCAGAGACATCTCTTTAACATCGTTACTCTCTTTTTGAATAATAGAAGCCATCGTAAGCAATATCTTCAACTCAGACAGTTCTGGTTCTTCTTTGAAGTGTTCAACAGCATAGCCCACGAGTGTTCTTCTGGAAACATCAAAAAGATATGACATCGTTGCATTTTCATTCGCCTTTCTAGCTAAAGTATAACGGTCTGCAAAAATATCTGCTTCTTTAAAGAAAGTCTCTTTTTTGTAATAGGAGAGTAATTTTTTTTGGTCCAGCTTCATGTCATTGGCCAAGCGCGAAGTCAATTCTTCTGCTGTCTCTCCCGCATAGACCACAACATCCATCGTCTTAGCTTTGTGTCGATACAGATTCTTAAAAAAATCTAACCTGTTATAATCATCTTCTTCAACACTGTACCAGCCCTTTCTAGGAACTTCTATGACCTGCATCATCAAACGATCTACCCATGTCACTGCATATCCAGTTTCATTCAATGATTTCCTGACATTATCTATGCCCGAAGAAGAAATATAAAATGTTCGAGGTGCATCTTTGAGTGGTACAAAGCTATAAAGTACGGGAAGCAGGAAAAGAAACAGAGCTATCGCTACATAAATAACAAAACGTTTATATTTCTTAAAGAATATTTTTATCATACTGCACCATTTTAAATTTATTGGATTTATTATAACACAGTCGTATCTCTTCGTTTAAAAATGTGTCAATTTGTCATCATTTTTTTGTTTATGCTTACTTCTATTGAGATATCGTCACTTTAAGTACATGCGATTCATTTGCCTTAACTATTCTTGCATCATCCCTGACATTAGATGTTTCAAGACAGACCATACTCTTATATCCATCATCTGTCATATCTATCATCTTTTGTGATTTTTCTATCCATGGATTCCATACAACCAATGAATTTGAACCTTCCTGTTGAAGATGCACAGAGCCATCATTTTGAAGTAAGGAGATTGTTTTAGAAGGGTTACTATATACCCTGTCTACTTCTTCTTGAATGTGAACATCCTTATGCTGCATAAAAGTTTCTACTTTCAATGCATCAAAATAGAGGCAGTTTTCCAAGCCTTTGATTGAAACAGTATCAATGTCCGATACGGAAAAATAGCTATGAAGTGCTGTGCTGATCTCAAATGCTTTAGTATCTTTATTTGTCACATGTAAAGCCATACTTAATGTAGCCCCGATAATAATATCCAGATGTGCCTCAAAAAGATATGGCCACTGCTCCAAAGTATCTACATTGGTCTTAAGTTCTAGACGTATATGCGTGTTGTCAGCATCGATCTCTTCTTCAAGCACAACTTCCCACATTTGTGTTCGTGCAAATCCGTGTTGTGCAAGACTGGTATTATTTTTATGCTTACCAAACCACGGGAAACAAATAGGTACACCCCCTCTAATAGCCTTGCCTTTTTCAAAGTACGCTAATTCACTTAACCATAATAAAGCAGGTTTTCCTATGGCCTTATAATGAAATAGATGACCTCCCTGCAAAGCAATCTTGGCTTCTGCCTGATTGTTCTTTATTTCTATATATTCAAAGCCATTGTCATATTGTTTATGGATGATCAAACTGTGTATCCTTATTATTTACCCAGCAGTGAACCTTCGCTTGATGAAATTAAAAAAAGAAAGATCCTCTGTCATTTATACGCAATAATCAGATTTTCCTTTTTTGCATACATGATCCCAAGAGTACGGCATCCGGGAGTATCACCAGCATTACATGCTTTAGTATAAAATTTTATAGCTTTAAGATTATCACTCGTTACACCGATACCGTTGCGATACATAAACCCAAGAGAAGAACAAGCTGTTGCCTCCTCACCATTACACGCTTTCGTATAAAGTTCTAGCGCCTTAAGATCATCTTGATTCACACCTCGACCAGCATAATAGATAAGTCCAAGCTTGCTACATGCGCTAGTATTACCACTATCACAACTTTTCTTATAATCCTCAATTTTCTCTATACTTGAACTCATATTCATGCGTATTAGTAATATTGATGCTAATAGTATTCCTGCTAACAATACTTTTGTCATTTTATCTATTTTTTACTTTTCTTTTTGCACGGTAATCACCACGAACCATTTTTCCTTTAACGACTTTCTCTACGGCTGAATCATTAGGGTCTATCATCTCATTGGCAATACCGACTTTTGCTGCTTTTTTTACGACAGAGTTATTTGGATTACCATTGTTATCAAGTACAGCTGCGTTTACTATGGGACCAGCAGAGAGAAATGATGTAGCCAAAAGTGATGTTAATAAGAGTGTTGTATATGTTTTCATGTATGTTTCCTTTAGAATAAAAATGTGTTTAGCCCAAATTAGGCATAGTTATAGTGTATATCATTTTAGCAAGTAATGACTCTCTTGTCTATCCTAAAAAAGAATTTATACTGAAGTCTGATATGTAATTTCTAAAAAGAAGTAAGACGTTCAAGTACCCAAAATGCAGAAAGTCCACCT